>NZ_JALRGW010000009.1:0-85307 GCF_023253315.1 Aestuarium sp. | reverse complement strand
ATCTATGACATCGAAGAGCAATATGTGATGCTTTTCGACCGGTCGCGGACACTGTCGCTCAACCTGTTCGAACACGTTCACGGTGAAAGCCGTGATCGTGGCAGCGCAATGGTTTCCCTAATTGAGACTTATCGTGATGCTGGCTTTGAGCCAGACACAGCCGAACTTCCGGATCACCTGCCTGTTTTGCTCGAATTCCTGGCCACTCAGTTCCCTTCAGAGGCTCAGGATACTCTGGCGGACGCGGCGCATATTTTTGAGGCCCTGAGTGCACGGCTGGACCGTCGCGAGAGCCCCTATAGCGCCGTGTTCGCCGCTCTTTTACAGCTCGCAGGTGTCGCCGCGGATCAAGAGGCGGTGGCCGAAATGCTCGACCAGCCCGACGATGATCCGAACGATCTGGAGGCGCTGGATAAGGTCTGGGAAGAGTCCGAAGTTCGTTTCGGTCCTGATCCAAACGCCGGTTGCCCGCAAGTGCGTGACATGCTCGCACGGATGGATGAACCCGTAAACTCCGCGCCCAATGTCGCGGCTGAGTAACGGAGGCTCAGATGCATAATTTCCTTTTCGGTATCTACCCCTACATTGCGTTGTCGGTTCTGCTCGTCGGGTCGATCGCGCGCTACGAACGTGACCCATTTACGTGGAAGACGTCTTCTTCGCAGTTACTGCGTCGTAAACAATTAGTCATCGGGTCCATCCTGTTTCACCTGGGTGTTTTGGTGATCTTTGTCGGTCACCTCGTCGGTCTGCTGACCCCGATCCAGATCTTTGATGCACTGGGTATCAGCCACGGTGCAAAGCAGACCCTTGCCGTTGTGGCGGGCGGGATCGCCGGTGTGTCTGCCCTGATCGGTGGCGGGATGTTGTTCCACCGTCGTTGGACTGATCCGCGTATCCGGAAAACCTCGAGCTTTGCTGACATCGCCATCCTAGCGATGCTTCTGGTGCAGCTTGTTCTGGGGGTGGGCACGATCTTTGTGTCGCTCCAGCACCTTGATGGTCATGAAATGACCAAGTTCATGGCATGGGCACAGGGGATCTTTACGTTCCGGTCCGGTGCTGCTGATCATATTGCCGATGTGGCGCTGGTGTTCAAACTTCACTTGTTCCTTGGTCTGACGATCCTGCTTGTGTTCCCGTTCACGCGGCTTGTTCACATGCTGTCCGTCCCTGTTCGCTACTTTGTACGTCCGGGCTATCAAATCGTGCGGTCGCGCCGGTCGGCTCCGCGTACACCAGCGGAGTAAGTCAGATGGGATCTACACTTTTCCCCGATTTAATCGTCAATGGCGAGGCCGTTCCACACACGGTCGTTGCCGCCGAGGTTCAGAACCACGATGCGCCGACGGGCAAACCCGGTATTGCGTGGCGCAAAGCTGCGCGGGCCGTGGCCATCCGCACCTTGCTCTTGCAGGAGGCGCGTGTGCGTCGCCTGACGGCGGATCCGCTGGAAGTCGCGCCGGGAAAATTCGAAACTGAAGAGGAGGCTCTTATACGAAGTCTTCTCGACACTGAAGTTGACGTTGCGCCGATCCCCGAAGCAACGGTTCGGACGGAATATGACCGTGATCCGGACAGGTTCCGCGCACCACCCCTGTGGGAGGTGTCCCACATTCTGATCGCCTGCGATCCAAAGGATACTCAGGCGGTTGCAGAGGCAAAATCGCGCGCCGATCAGCTTGCTGCCAGACTCGCCAAATCTCCAAAGAACTTTACCCGTCTGGCCACGGAAAATAGTGACTGCGGCTCACGGAATAACGGTGGTGCACTGGGTCAATTAGGGCAGGGCGATACAGTGCCCGAGTTTGAGGCTGCTTTGCGCGGTTTGCATGAAGGCGAGATGACCTCGGCGCCTGTTCAAAGTCGCTTTGGCTGGCACATCATTCGCATGGATGCCGTCGCCGAAGGAAGCACGCTTCCCTATGAAACAGTGCGCCAGAAAATTGCGGATGCCATTGAAAAAGCAACTTGGGCGAAAAACGCTCGGGCGTTTGTACGAACGCTCACAGCGACAGCTGATGTTAGCGGTGTAGACCTTTCGGCTTCGTTAGATGAGGGCTGAACGATGAGCGATGAGAGCCACTATTACCCGAGAGGAGACGCACTGGCTCCAATCGCTCTGCAGTTGCTGGGCAATCCGATCGATTTTCTGGTGGATGATCATGTTCAGAAAAGAGAAGCCTATGGCTCACTTGACCGGATCGCCGCGACCGACAGTCCTGACCATGTCGATACTCTGGACGTGCTATCGTTTCTCAAGCTCGAACTGCCCTTACATTTGGCTGATGAAGAAGAAAGCCTTTTCCCACTCATGATCAAACGCTGTGAAACTGAGGACGAAATCGGCCAGGTGTTCAGTAAAATGCAACGGGATCATATCTATGATGTACAGGGCGCGTCCGAGTTCATTCTCACACTTGAGGGTATGGATACCATTCGTCTTGCAATGAAAGATCGTTGGGGCCTTGGCGATGCTGGCTGATCTACTCGATAGGAATATTGCGTGGTCGTCACACCGCAACGCTATAGAGCCGGATTATTTTGCCCGTCTGGCGACACAGCAAGCGCCGGAATTTTTCTGGATCGGATGCTCTGACAGTCGTGTTCCAGCCAATGTTGTTGCCGGACTCGATCCCGGAGAGGTTTTCGTACACCGTAACGTAGCGAACGTCGTGCACAGTTCTGACATGAACCTTCTTTCGGCGTTGGAATTTGCGGTAGAAGCTTTGAAAATTCGTGAAATCATCGTTTGTGGGCATTACGGCTGCGGTGGTGTCCGGGCGGCGACCGAGGACCTCCCGCACGGATTGGCCGATCACTGGTTAGAACCGATACGGCGGCTTGCGCGATCTTATGCTGTTGATCTGGCCCGAACCGTTAGCACGGAAGATTTTCGGGATCGGTTGGCAGAATTGAATGTCGTCGAAGGTGTTCGTCGCGTGTCGGAAACACCGATTTTACAACGCGCTTGGGATCGCGGAATGCCAATCAGTGTTCATGGACTCATCTACAGTCTCAAAGACGGCCTTCTGCGGGATCTCAACTGTACGATTGACCGCAGTCATATTTCGCTGGAGGCAGGAGAATGACAATCATGGATACGCTACGTGCGACGGGTTGCGGCTGTGAAGCACATGATAGTCTCTATGACCTGATCTCCATCGACGAGGCGCTCCGTAGGATTTCGGATCGGGTGTTTCCGGTCGAGGGAGTGGATGTCGTTCCTATTGCAAGCTCTTTCGGACGCGTTCTCGCTGGTCCGGAGTTTGCGGCGAGTTCGAACCCGCCATTTGATAATTCGGCAATGGATGGATATGCAGTGGATTCCCGCACCTTGCAAGGCGATGGTCCTTGGCGACTTCCGGTTCGAGGAAGGGTCGCAGCGGGTGAAGTCGCGGATATCAAGGGTGATGGCGCGGCTCAGGTCTTTACCGGCGCGCCCGTGCCTGCATGGGCAACCGCTGTGATCATGCAAGAAGATGTTGCGCGATCGGGGGATGAGATCACTTTTGATCGCCGCCCGAAAGTCGGTCAACATATTCGTCGCACCGGAGAGGACATTCTCTACGGAACAAAAATCCTGCCGACGGGAGTGCGGATGCAGTCCCGACACATCGCTGCAATTTCGGCGGCAGGGTTGTCCGAATTCGTCGTGCGCCGACCTGTGAAAGTCGCTCTGCTGGTTACCGGAAACGAAGTTCGACGCGCCGGTTCATCGTTAAATACAGCGCAGATAAATGACGTGAATACACCGATGCTTTTAGCAGAGCTGCAGCAACCGTCTGTCGATATCGTAGAGGTTTACGCGGGTGGCGATGATTTGGAGACGCTCACGGCTCAACTTTCGATGCTGTCCGAAGTGGTAGATCTGATCATAACTACTGGCGGTGTTTCGGTTGGAGATGCTGATCTGGTCAAACCAGCCATGGAAGCTGCCGGAGGTGAAACCCACTTCAGTAGCGTCGCCATCAAACCGGGAAAGCCCGTCTCGTTCGGGAGCATCGGGGCGGCACACTGGCTCGGACTGCCGGGAAATCCTGTGTCAGCTCTTGTGACGTGGCGCGTGTTCGGCAGGGTTCTGTTATCGCGACTGGAAGGGAGCCGTGACGTACCACGTCGCAGGCATGTTGTTCTTTCAGACGCTGTTAGTCATCGCGCGGGCCGCTGCGAATTTCGTCTGGCACGCCGTGAGGCATTTGATGATCTGGGTCGCGAAATCGTAGCCTGCCCGACCGCTACGCATTCCGCACGCGTCTCGCGTTTGATCGATGCAGACGGACTTATTCTTATTCCCGCAGAAACGGATCACTTGCCCAAAGGGGCATTGGTCGAATTTCTCCCGTTTTGCGTAAACGACTGAAAGGAAATTTTATGAAATTGGCCTACACGATGGCTCCCGATCGCGGAGATACAGATTTGGTCCTGCAAGAGGTTGCTGAGACCTTGATGAAACGCGGTTTGCGGGTCGTGGGAACAGTGCAGATCAATACAGAACGTGAAACTGACGGTCCCTGCGATATGGATGTCAAGGTACTCCCCGATGGGCCGGTGGTTCGCATCTCTCAATCGTTAGGTCGTGAATCCCGAGGATGTCGTCTTGATCCGGCTGCTTTGGAAACCGCAGTGGGGGAGGTGCAGGCTCGTTTGGGGCAAGGGGCCGATGTCCTGATCATTAACAAGTTCGGCAAACATGAGGCCGAAGGACGCGGTTTCCGTGAAGCAATAGCCTTTGCTGTTGAACGAGAAATTCCTGTGATAGTTGGCATAAACGGTTTGAACAAAGATGCATTTCTTGAATTCTGCGGTGGTGTGGCAGATGAAATTGCAGCTAGCGGTCCAGCGATCAATGACTGGGTCAAAGAGACGATAGGTTCAACGATAACCGTATAAATGCGCTATGTAGAGCGCGTTGCTGTGAGCGCTACGTGAACCGCGCTCCTATCGCCGTCGAGGGTAGGGGGGCGTCCCATCTCCGCCAGTATCCATACTCGGAAAACCTCTTTGGGGGTCTTCCAGCCGAGGCATTGTTGGTGCGCAGCATACTGGTCTGCAGGGTGTGCACCTATCGTCAGAGCATGGTCCAAAGAGTAAATGTGCGTTGGACGAACGCGATCTTAATAATTTGGCCGGCTCATTGTCTGGTTTTTCCAACCAGCCAGCCATAGAGCAGCCGCGCCGGCTTTGATGCATGGGGGTGAAGCCTGATGTAAAAGTCCTCGGGCGTTTCCACCCGGTTGGGTAACAGTGCCACCAGCCGCCCGCTCTCCAGATGGCTCCGTGCAAGCCCGGTCCAGCCCAGAACAACGCCCATGTCATCTTGGGCGGCCTGAAGCGCGATGACGTAGTTATTGACCCGATGTGCCACCCGAAACGGGCCGCGATAGTCAAGCGCGCCAAACCAGCCGTGCCAGTCAATCCAAGCCGCGCGGCCCGCCTCAAGGTTAATTAGCGGCAGTTGGGCCAGCTCTTCTACCCGCGTAACGGGGTGGGCGCGCGCAAAAGCCGGACTGGCCAACGCCAGAATATGATCGTGAAACAGCACCTCGCAGGGTGCCGTTTCGCGCTGGATATCGCCGTAATGAATGCTCAGGTCGCACTCTTCATCGTCTTGCAAACCGTCGCTGACGATTTGAGTCACCGACACATCGCCATGAGCGCGCCAGAACTGTGCGAGTTTGGGGGTAAGCCAAAGGGAACTAACAGCGGTGCTAACCCGAATGGTGACATAGTCGCGCGTGGTGCAGGCGCGCAATTGGCCCACGGCTTCACTCATCGTTTCAAAGCCGCGTTGAAGCGCCACAAATAAAAAAGCTCCAGTTTCGGTCAGGTCAACTCCACGGTGGTTGCGCCGAAAGAACGCCGTGTCAAATTCAGCCTCGAGCGCTTTCACTTGATGGCTGATCGCGGCAGGCGTTACGTTCAGCTCCTCCGCCGCTAACTTGAAGCTGACATGGCGCGCCGCCGCCTCAAAGGCCACGAGCGCGCTCATCGGGGGCAGTTTATACAGCCGCTTTGCCATTCAGGTGCCTTTCCTGTGTGAGCTTTCACATTAGCTCAGATAACCTCAGTAACAAATTTTCTACAATTGCCAGAGGGTCGGTTCGCAAGAAAACTGGCGTAACTCTTGTGAAGGAATGCGCCATGCTGGACCCGATCGAACACGCTCAAGAAACCTCCCGCAGCCGCCGGCGGGGGCGCGGGCAGTCGACCCGCAGCGCCGAGCCGGGGCAGAACTTGCACATGCGCGTGCCTTACATCACCCGAAAGGTGCCAACTTACGATCTTCTGAGCGAAGACTCTCTTATCAAAATCGAGGCCACGGCCGACCGTATCCTGGCTGAGATCGGCATTGAACTGCGCGAAGATGCCGAGGCAGCGCGTCTTTACCGAGAGGCTGGTGCCGAAGTGACCCCTGCTAATGGAAACGCTTGGCGGGTAAAGTTTGAGCCGGGCATGGTGCGCGAGATCCTTAAAACCGCACCCGCGCGCTTCACCCAGCACGCTCGCAATCCTGACAACAATGTCGAAATCGGTGGCGATGCCGTTGTTTTTGCGCCCTCTTACGGTTCGCCCTTCATCCTCGATATCGACGGCAACCGCCGTTACGGCACGATTGCCGATTTTGAAAATCTGATCAAACTGGGCCAATCCTCACCTTGGCTTCACCACTCAGGCGGAACCGTCTGCGAGCCAACCGATGTGCCGGTGAACAAGCGCCACCTCGATATGGTTTATGCGCATATGCGCTACTCGGATCGCGCTTTCCTTGGCTCGATCACCGCGCCCCAGCGCGCTGCTGACAGCATAGAAATGTGCCGCGTGCTGTATGGCGCCGAGTTTGTCGAGAACAACTGCGTCATCATGGGCAATTTCAACACCACCTCGCCGCTAGTGCTCGATGGCGCCACGGCGGAGGGCATTCGCACCTATGCAGCAGCGGGGCAGGGCTCTATTCATCTGCCATTTCTGCTTGGTGGCGCGGTTTCACCGCTGACCATGGCAGGATCGGTGGCGCAGTGTCTGGCAGAATCCATGTCCTCTTGCGCACTTACCCAGCTTGTGCGCCCCGGCGCCCCCACGCTTTTGGCGGGGTTCCTCTCGTCGATGTCGCTGCGCTCTGGCTCGCCCACCTTTGGCACACCTGAACCCGCGCTTGGTTCGTTGGTGATGGGTCAACTGGCGCGGCGCATTAACCTCCCGCTGCGCTGTGCGGGCAACTTCTCCACCTCGAAAATGCCCGACGGGCAGGCCATGCAGCAGGCGATGATGTCGATGATGTCGGCCATTCAGGGTGGCGCTAACTACATTTTGCACTCGGCGGGATTCCTCGATGGCTTGCTTTCCATGTCTTACGAGAAATTCGTGATGGATACCGATATGTGCGGTGCGCTGCACGCTTACCTTAACGGCATCGAGGTGAATGAAGACACGCTCGGTTTTGAGGCCCTGGCGCAGTTTGGCCCCGGCGAGCACCTCTTCTCCACCGATCACACCCTGCGCCACTACAAGACTGCCTATTGGGACAGTGCGCTCAATGATGATCAGCCGTGGGAAACGTGGTTTGAGCAGGGCCGCGTGGACTATGCGCAGCGCGCCAACAAACGCTGGAAGGCCGCGCTTGAGGCTTACGAAGCGCCCGCGATGGATGCTGGCACTGAGGCCGCGCTGCTAGATTTCGTGGCTCGCAAGAAGGCCTCTATGCCCGATGCATGGTATTGATCAGGCATTGAAAAATTATTTCAATGGCGCGCGGGATTGCCCGCGCGCTACTCTGGCATGACTGGCCTCCGCAACTTGCGTTCACCGCTCACGCTGCGCGGTCACACTATGCGCAACTGCATCGTCTTTGACGCACACTCCAACAAAACGTCCGATCGGCTCTGTCAAACTAAACGGCCTTGCGGTGGTTCTGGAGCGTGGTGAGCGTTTTGGTATGAACAAGGGCTCTCCTTTTCGGCACTTCAAGACGAGCCCAGAGGTGATCCGTTTAGCGGTCATGCTCTATGTACGGTTCCCTCTGTCTCTTCGTAATGTGGAGGATCTCCTGCATGAGCGGGGGATCGATGTAAGTCACGAGACGATCCGGTATTGGTGGAATAGATTTGGTCCGCTGTTTGCTTCTGAAATCCGGAAGCGAAGAGCGGACAGATTAAAATCCAGTGCGAATTGGCAATGGCACTTGGATGAGGTTTTCGTGAAGGTAAATGGCGTGCGGCATTACATGTGGCGTGCTGTTGATCACGAAGGTGAAGTGCTTGAAAGCTATGTCACAAAGCGCCGAGACCGCCAGGCGGCACTGAAATTCCTCAGGAAATCTCTGCGTAGATATGGAAGCCCGCAGGCAATAGTCACCTACAAGCTTAGGTCTTATGGCGCTGCTATGAGAGACCTAGGAAATACTGAGAAACAGCAAACGGGCAGGTGGCTCAGCTGGATGAAGTGCGCCGCGAAGTTGGAATGGTCTTTCAGCAGTTTAATCTGTTCCCGCACATGACAGTTCTTGAGAAATGTGTACTTGCGCCAATGCTGGTGCGCAAAATATCGCGGGCTGATGCTGAGGCCACCGCGATGATATACCTTGAGAAGGTGCGCATCGCTGATCAAGCCAATAAATTCCCCGGTCAGCTATCGGGCGGGCAACAACAGCGTGTGGCAATCGCACGCGCGCTTTGCATGCAGCCAGAAGTTCTTTTATTCGATGAACCTACCAGTGCGCTTGATCCAGAAATGATCGCTGAGGATCTGGATGTGATGGTGACGCTCGCTCAAAACGGCATGACAATGGTCTGCGTCACGCATGAAATGGGCTTTGCAAGGAAGGTCGCGGACCGTGTGATTTTCATGGATAAAGGTGAGATCATCGAGGAAGCACCACCCCAGGAGTTTTTCTCAAGTCCGAAAAACGAACGGACCAAGCTCTTCTTAGTTCAGGTTCTAGGGCATTAAGGCACTAAGAGTGGATATGCTCACACTATTGGAGTGCTCCGATAATGCCGAGAAGCTATTGCAGGTGTTTTCTAATCTTTGAAGCGCTGTAAATACGTTTAAGCGTTGGTTATGAGTTGGGTGGGGAGTTGCGGTGGTTTTTGCGTAACCGCACTTTTCCGCCTGTTTTCAAGATCCTTCGTTGGAAACCCAAGTGATCACCTGAGCTAAAATGGTTGTGACCGCAACTCCACCGCCATCTAATTCCCCTTACATAAAACGTTTGTAAGCGTGAAATACGCTGCGTCGGTCCTGCTTTGTTTGCTGGTCAAAACATTTTATTTTGTTTATGTTTTGGCATCACATTTCAGAGGCCGACATGACCGACACTGCGTCCCCACAACTCCGCCATTATCCAGTAACGCTCTTTGCTATTGGCATGGGGATGCTTGGTCTAACATTGTCTATTCACGCTGCCGAACTTACCTACAGGACCGAGGCGCACTATTCAGCTTATGCGCTATGGGTGAGCGTCGCCTTACTGGCGGTCGTCAGCCTTGGGTATCTGGCGAAAATTATCCGTCATCCTGATGCGGTAAAGGCCGAGTGGAACCACCCTGTTCGAATCGCCTTTTTCCCAGCGATTTCAATTTCCCTTCTGCTTTTGTCCGCAGCGCTGCTCACGGACCACAAGGCCATTGCTGGACCTCTGTGGTGGATCGGAATGGCATTGCAGGGTGCGCTGGCTCTCTCAGTGATTTCGGCGTGGATCGGGCATCGTAGTTTCGCGCCAGTCCACGTCAGCCCCGCATGGTTCATCCCTGCCGTTGGCAACGTAATTGTTCCGCTCGCTGGTGTGCCATTGGGGCACACAGAACTTTCGTGGCTGTTCTTTTCCGCCGGTGTGATGTTCTGGATCGTATTACTGACGCTGGTGATCAATAGGCTTATGTTCCACGACCCACTGCCAGGTCGCCTTGTGCCAACCCTCGTCATCCTTATTGCGCCGCCATCGGTTGCGTTCATCGCGTGGACGCGATTGTCAGGCGGCGTCGATTCTTTTGGCCATATTCTGTTGAGTTTGGCTTACGTGTTTGCGCTGATCGTTTTGACCCAAGCGCCGAAATTTATGCGTTTGCCGTTCGCATTGTCCTGGTGGGCTCTCTCGTTCCCGATCGCAGCGCTGTCGACCGCATCGTTCCTCTATGGCCGAGAGGTGCAATCTCAGGGCCATGTTATCATTGGAACAGCGCTATTGGCGCTTTTGGTGATCATCGTGGGGGGATTACTTGCGCGCACCGCAGTTGCAGTGCGACGCGGTCAAATCTGTCAGCCTGAGTGATGGCGATCCCACGAGGACTCGAACCCCGAACCTGCTGATTAGAAGTCAGCTGCTCTATCCAGTTGAGCTATGGGACCGCTGGATGCTCTTTAACTTTGGCGCGCCATGACGTGCAAGCGAAACTCTAAGGCCGTTTCGGCTTTGGTGACGCAACGGTTAACTGATCTGTCGCAGGCGGCCCTTGTCAATCTTGGGGAAGGTTGGCATTAAAACCGTGTTCTCAGGGCGGGGTGAAATTCCCCACCGGCGGTTAAAGCCCGCGAGCGCCCATCAAAGGTGGGGTCAGCAGATCCGGTGAAATTCCGGGGCCGACGGTTAAAGTCCGGATGAAAGAGAACGTTCGGGGCAGCGCAGCAATGCGTCTGTGTTCGGGCGGCTGCGCCTTGGGACCATTTTGATAAGACAAAGGAATGGTTCCATGACTGACAAACTAAACATCGCCTTCATTAAGGCCCGCTGGCATGCGGAAATCGTCGATCAAGCTTTGGTCGGCTTTGAAAAAGGTATGGCTGACGCTGGCCGTGCTGTAGATATCACATCCTTCGATGTTCCAGGGGCTTTCGAAATGCCGCTTCTGGCGAAAAAGCTGGGCGCGTCGGGAAAATACGACGCAATCGTTTGCGCCGCGCTGGTTGTTGACGGTGGCATTTACCGTCACGATTTCGTCGCTTCGGCTGTTGTCGATGGCCTGATGCAAGCGCAAATGGAAACAGGTGTGCCGACGTATTCGGTGTCCCTGACACCACACCACTTCCAGCCGACTGAAGAGCACATCGGGTTCTATCATGCACACTTCGTCAAAAAAGGCGAAGAGGCTGCATCGGCTGTACGAATGATCGCTGATCTTGATATTTGATTTTTGAAAACGGGCCGCCAAAATGCGGCCCGTTCTACTTTGCTTGGCAAAGACCTTAACCGATTGAGACGGTTTGTTTTTCGAAGCCGTAAAGTCTCGTTCGGTCCCATTCCCATCTCATAGCCAAAATTTCACAACGCGGCAGTTCCTGCTGCGTCTTCTCCTTTGTTCATGTGGCACGAAACTTGCGACTAATCCCCGCCTGATACCTTCGCATTTTGGCTCTGCGTCGACGGGCCCTATTGGGCACCTGTCGATACGAAAGAGATGCGGTGGCTTGGCATGGAGAAGTAAAGTTTTTGCCCCTTCGACCGTTACCGACGTGCGGGCCAATTAAAATCAGTCCGTTTTGGGCGTGTTGAGGAGAAGAAGTGTACATGTCTGACGTCGAGATTTCTTTGTCAGGAGAACTGTTTCACTCGGATGCGGCTGAACTGCTCGAGTGTCTTAAGGATGCCTTGGACGAAGGTGGATGCATCGTTGATGTGGCTGAGCTGGAAAAGATCGAATTCGGTCCGCTTCAGGTTCTTGTCGCAACAGCGGCAGCGGCACGCGCGCGTCGGATCGGTTTTGAGGTTCGTATGTCACCGGAAAACACCACGGTTCTCAATGCTTTGGCGGCCCATGCGCTGAACGCTGAAATGATTGCCGGCTCAATGTCTGGCGCACAAGAATAACTCGGATAACGATATGACTAAAACTGTACTGACCGTTGATGATAGCCCGTCGATCCGCCGGATGATTGCCCTGACGCTGCGCGAAGCAGGGTACAACGTCCTCGAGGCGTCCGACGGCCAAGACGGTTTGGAAAAAGCAACCAGCTCGCGCGTTGATGCCATCATTACCGACCAGAACATGCCGCGCATGGATGGGATTTCCATGATCAAGGCGCTGCGCCAGCACCCGAACGGGCGCGGTGTTCCGATCGTCGTTCTGTCGACAGATTCCGCGGAAACCCTGAAATCTCAAGCTCGCGAAGCGGGCGCTTTGGGTTGGATGGTTAAGCCCTTCACCCAAGACAAACTCCTCGCTGTAGTGAAAAAGGTATTAGGCTGATGTCTGATGATCTGATTGCAGTCTTTCAGGAAGAGCTCGTAGAGCTGCTCGAGAGTCTCGAAAGGGGCTTGGTCGATCTTCAGGAGAGCCCTGAGGATGCGGGGCTGATCAATCAGGTCTTCCGTGATCTACATACCGTTAAGGGAAGCGGCGCGATGTTCGGGTTCACCGATCTTGCGGCGTTTATCCATGACTTTGAAACCGCCTTTGAAAAGGTCCGTGCTGGTGCTGTTCCGGTAACGCCCGAGTTGGTGCGTCTCGGCCTTGCGGCACGTGACCAAATTCCGGCGCTGGTCAATGGCGAAGATGATCCAGACGGTGATCGTGTCGCGATCCTGAATGCCTTGCGCGATCTGACATCGGGTGGAGGTGTTGCGGCAGCCGATATCGACGATGAAATCGAGGCCGAAGCCGTCACATCAAACGCACCTGCGACCCTTCGGTTCAAGCTGTCCGAGGATGCCCTCGCGCTGGGCGCACGCCCCGATATTCTGCTGTCGGAGTTGAAAGACCTCGGCGCGACCCAAATCGTTGCCGACCTTTCTGACATTCCAGCATTGGACGATCTTAATGCGGATCAGTGCTATGTGGCGTGGCAGATGCAATTGCCTGCTGGTGTTGCAGAGGACGATGTCGAAGACGTATTCATGTTCGCGGACGCCGACTGGACGCTGACCGCTACCGAGGTCAACGAGGTTGTCGAGCGTGACGAGATTGATGATCTCCTGTCCGAGGCACCCGTCCTCGACACCCCAGCCCCACAACAGCAAGTGCCCTCTGACAAAGCGCTTGCCGCAACCGAACCTGCCGCCTCTATTCGTGTGCCTGCTGCGCGTCTTGACGCGCTTATGGACTCTGTTGGGGAGCTGGTGACTGTTGAGGCCCGTTTGACGGAACTGGCGCGTCACAGCCGTGACCCCGCGCTCTTGTCCACCGCAGAAGAAGTCACCCGCCTTGCTGCACGTCTGCGGGATGCGACGATGACCATGCGAATGGTCCCGATGCGGACTTTGGTGTCGCGCTTCCGCCGTTTGATCCTTGGTCTTTCGTCTGATCTGGGCAAACCTGTGGAATTTGTGGTCGACGGTGAGGATACCGAACTCGATAAAACGGTGATCGAAAAGCTCGCTGATCCGTTGGTGCATATCCTGCGCAATGCCATCGACCACGGTATGGAAGATCCCGCTGCTCGAGCGCAGACGGACAAAGATCAGGTTGGGCGGATTGAACTGTCCGCAACTCATGTTGGTGGCGAGGTTCACATCGTTGTTCGCGATGATGGGCGTGGTATGAGCGCCGACAAAATTCGCGCAAAGGCGATTGAGCGCGGCTTGATCACCTCTGAAGCCCAACTGACAGCGGGTCAGGTGTTCGCGCTGGTTCTTGAACCTGGGTTCTCGACCGCCGAAACGATCACAGAGCTGTCCGGTCGTGGTGTCGGCATGGATGTTGTCCGACGCACCATCGAAGGGCTGCGTGGTGTCATCGAAATCGACAGTAAACTGGGTCAAGGAACGACAGTTACCCTGCGCCTCCCACTGACCCTCGCGATCATTGATGGGTTGCTGATTGAGATTGCGGACGAACGCTACACACTGCCGATGTCGTCAGTGAAAGAGATTTTCGAACTGCCGTTGGACAAACGCATTGCGTCTCGCAACGGCGACTACCTCGATATCCGCGGTCAGTTCGTGCCCTTCGTTCGGTTGCGTCATCTGTTTGACTGCGAAGGTGAGCCACCGACCGAACAGAACGTTGTCGTGGTCGAGTCTGGCGATGCCCGCATGGGGGTCGTTGTCGATCGGATTATCGGCACGAACCAAACGGTGATCAAACAAGTCTCTAAACTCCAGCAAGGTGCACGCGCGATTTCTGGCGCGACCATTCTGGGGGATGGCACCGTGTCTCTGATCGTAGACGTTGCGCAGCTTCTCGCGATGTCGGGGCCATTGATCGAACCTAAGAAAGAGGTGGCCGCATGACCCTCGCCGCATCTCATAAAATCGTAATCACCTTTTCGATCGGCCCTCAGCGCCTCGCTATTCCAGCGACCGATCTGCGCGAAATCATCGACCCACTTCCGACAACCCGCGTTCCGGGTGCAGGTGATTTTGCGCCTTGGGTGGTTAACGTCCGTGGGGCAGTTTTGCCACTGGGCGACCTGCGTTTGCCTTTGGGGATCAACGACCCCAATCCAGCCGAACGCCCCGAGGACGCTCGTCGTTTCCTCGTCCTAGAAGCGGTCATCGGCGGCGAACCAACAACGGTCGCCGTGATGGCTGACATCGTCCACGAAGTCGCGACCATCCCGTCGAAATCCATCGAAACACTACCCGCCACGTCTATGTGGCCCTCTGAATTTGTCGAAGGCCTGTTCAAAGGCCCAGAGGGCGAATTCGTCCTCATCCCCGACCTATCCGCAATCTTTACAGCAATGGCGCAGCGTGCCGCTGTTGCATAACTTGGGAACTGTGACATGCGTCTGAGCATCAAAGTTAAACTCGCCGCCACCTTTTTGTTCGTGTTTATCCTCTCGTCGATTTCGATGGGGATCGCCCTTAAGGACCTCGATAAGGTCAACCAAAACTACGACGCGGTTATCGCTGACGAACTGCCCGTCTTGTTGCTGATCGAAGATCTGACCCGCATTAAATTGATGGTCCGTACCACTGTTGCGGAAATTCTCATCGGTCTTCCTGATGCGCCAGCGAACCACATTCCGAACCTTCGCGCGCGCTTGAATGAGCTGAATGAGGAAGCCAAGCAATATGCGGCTGAAATTCGTGCTGTCGCTACGCCAGACATGATCACGATATTAGATAATTTCGAACAGGCCGATGCTGAAGCGCTGGCGACCGCTCAGCGTGTCATCGCATTTGAACTTTCGGGTCAGGGTGATCCAGCGAACACCATGTTCCACGGCGCTTTGCGCGACGAAACAGAAAATCTGCAGAACATGCTCGGGCAACTGAATGAACTCGTTCAAGGTCGCCTCGAAGCCAGCGTCGCTGCAGACCAAGCGAGCTTTGTCGCCGATCGTCGCAATCTGATTATCATCGTTGCCGCAACGATGCTGGTGGGTGCTATTTCCGCGCTCTTCATCGTTCTGAGCATTTCGCGTCGCCTTGGTGTGGCTTCGGCAATGGCTCGTAGCGTTGCCAAAGGTGATCTTCGCAACACAATCGATGTTCAGGGCCGTGACGAGATCGGTGATCTGCAGACCGCAATCAACGACATGGTTGTAAAGCTGCGTGATATCGTCGGTGAAGTGACCCATTCGGTGCGCAACGTGAATAACGGCGCGACCCAGATGGCCGCGACCTCCGAAGAGCTCTCGCAGGGCGCAACAGAACAGGCATCGTCGACCGAAGAAGCTTCGGCTGCTGTTGAGCAGATGGCTGCGAACATCAAACAGACCGCTGAAAACGCGAGCATCACTGAACAGATGGCTACCAAATCTGCCGAAGATGCGCGCAACAGCGGTAAGGCTGTGACCCAAGCGGTTGATGCGATGCAGACCATCGCTGAACGCATCATGATTGTTCAGGAAATTGCGCGTCAGACCGACCTTCTCGCTCTGAACGCTGCTGTTGAGGCCGCACGTGCGGGCGAGCATGGTCGTGGTTTCGCGGTCGTTGCGGCTGAAGTTCGTAAACTCGCAGAACGTAGCCAGACTGCGGCAACTGAAATTTCGTCGCTCTCTGCGTCGACAGTTCAGACTGCTGCAAGCGCTGGAGAAATGCTTCAAGGTCTTGTTCCTGACATCGAACGTACATCGTCGCTGGTCACTGAAATTTCGGTGGCTGCGCGTGAACTGGCAACGGGTTCGTCCCAGATCAACATGTCGATCCAACAGCTCGACCGCGTGACCCAAGAGAACACCTCGGCGTCCGAGCAGCTTTCGGCGAGCGCAGTTGAACTGGCTGATATGTCCTCTGAGCTGGAACGTATCGTTGGGTTCTTTGAAATGGATGGTGCTGCAATTGAAAAACCTGCACCGCGTAAATCTGCTCCTGCTGCAAATGCTGCCAAGAAACCGATGCGTCCATCGCGTCCGCAAAAGGCTGATGGTGGGTTCGATTTCGATCTGGGTGAACATGATCTAGACTCGCTCGACGATCAATTTGCTCGCAGCAAATCCTACTGATCCGGAGCGGATGTATGTCGACTTGCACTGACATCGTCACCTTCACAATCGACCGCGCCATCTATGGTGTCGCGGTCGATCGGGTTCGAGAGATTCTGGACATCCGTCCTATCGCACCGTTGCCGAAGGCACCGAAGTATCTGATGGGCATCATTGATTTGCGCGGGGAAAATATCCCGTCGTCGATCTGCGGAGTTTGCTGAACTTAGAGCCGTTAGAGGACACGCCCAATACGCGTATCCTCGTGACCTTGATGGACTATGGTTCGGGCTCTGGCGTTGTTGGCGTGCGGACAGACCGCGTGATCGAAGTTACCCGCATGGACGACGAAGAAATTCGTCCGTTGACCGAAGCTGAACTGCTGCGGTGGGACGGTGCTGCCATCGCAGGGATAGGGCGTCGCAACGGTGAAATCGTGAGTGTCCTCGACCTTGATCACCTGTTTGGTGATCCTGCACTTCTAGCTGGGGTCTCGACCTCTGCTGCGATTGACGCGGCTTGAGGATTCCACCGTGGTAATGACGTCATTGCAAACTGATACCAGCGAAAGGTTCCGGCATATCATCCGGATCCTCACTGGCATCAGCTTGCCGGCGTCAAAGGCTCCAATGATCGAACAGCGTCTGCGCAAGCGGATGGTCATGTGGCAGCTTCCTGATGTGAACAGCTACCTTCAGGCTCTCGTCAACGGGCAGTTGCCCGAAGATGAACTGCGTCAGGTCATTGATCTCATCACTACAAACACGACGAGCTTTTTCCGCGAGAAGGAACATTTTGATTTCTTGCGCAGCCATATCGTGCCCGAGCTAATCGCCAATGCGGGTGTGAAAAAGGCACGCATGAAGGTTTGGAGCGCCGCGAGTTCCGAAGGTGCCGAAGCCTATACAATCGCGATGGTTCTGTCCGAGGCCTGCCGCACAGGCGTGCGATTTGACTGGGGTGTTTTGGGCACTGATATCTCGCATCGCATGATCAAGAAAGCGACGATTGGCGTATACGATGAAGAACAGATCTCGACCGTCGCCCCTGATTTAGCGCGGCGCTACATCATGACTGCGCAGACCCCGCGTATGGATGGCAAAGTGCGCATCGTCCCCGAGCTACGTCAGCGCGTTCGGTTCCGTCACATGAACCTGATCGATTTGTCTTACCCCGTTGACCGCGATGTATCTGTGATTTTTCTACGCAATATCCTGATCTACTTCGATGCGCCTGACAAAGCAGCTGTCGTACAAAGGCTGGCAGACCACTTGCAGATAGGTGGTTATCTGATCGTGGGTCACGCTGAAAGCATGGTCGTTCGATGTGACAGCCTCGAACAAGTAAAACCTACAATTTTTAAGAAGATCGCAAGATGACCAGTGCCGAAATTGACCCCATCAAAGTTCTGATCGTGGACGATTCATCGTCGGCGCGCGTCATGATGCGTAAAATCGTTGAAAGCGATCCAGCGTTGAGCGTGCAGGCCATGGCGCAGGATGCCTATTCCGCAGCACGGCTGATGAAAGAGGCTTTGCCTGATGTCATCCTGCTCGACCTTGAAATGCCGGGCGTCGATGGAATCACATTCCTGAAAAAGATCATGGCGCAGCGTCCATTGCCCGTCATCATCTGTTCCTCGCTTACGCAGAGCGGATCCCAGCGTAGTGTCGAAGCAATGGAGGCGGGTGCCGTTGATGTCATCCTCAAGCCGTCGATGGCAGACGCGAAGGTATTCCAAGAGGCGTCGGCCAGAATTTGTGACGCGATCCATGCCGCTGCTCAGAGTAATCGCGCGCCCGGTCGCAGGCTCCCGCGTCGTGCGGCAGCGCCAGTTCAGCCCACGGCTAAACTCTCAGCGGATGTCATTCTACCGCCGCCCAACTTCTCGCGCCCGGTCCCAAAGACCGAACCGATCGTTTGCATCGGCGCCTCGACGGGGGGGACTGAGGCTCTGCGCGTAGTCCTTTGTGCTTTACCTGCGGATGCTCCTGGGATCGTCGTCGTGCAGCACATGCCAAAAGGTTTTACCAAAGCCTTCGCCGATCGTTTGAATAGCCTTGCTCAGATCGAAATTTGCGAAGCCGAAGACGGAATGACTGTCACACAAGGGCGCTGCATCATCGCTGCGGGTGATCGTCACATGCTATTGCGCCGTGGTCCTTCGGGGTACCGCGTCCAAGTGGTGGAAGGCGAAAGTGTCAGTCGGCACCGCCCCTCTGCTGATGTGCTGTTCCGCTCTGGGGCCGCTGCGGGTGGCGCGAATATTCTGGGCATCATCATGACAGGCATGGGCGATGATGGCGCGCAATGCTTGGGCGAAATCAAACGGGCGGGAGGCCACACTATCGCCCAAGACGAGGCGACTTGTGTCGTCTACGGCATGCCACGCGAAGCGGTGAACCTAGGTCACGCAAAGCAGGTTCTGCCTCTAGGCCGTCTTGCACTTTCAATCACTACATTTGCCCGTATGCACGAGTATCACGGGGCCGGCTCATGACGCATCTTACCCCTATCCAATCGCCCATTCGCGCGACAATTGACCACTTTGTTCGGCTTAGATCAGAGATCGAAACGACCTTTGTATCGACGAGCTCAAGCCTAGAAGGCGCCCTAGATCGGCTTGGTCATTTGTCGTCGGTGTTTGGCGAATTGCGCGACGGACTCGGTGCTGAAACCGAAGCGCAACTGTCCGCATTGATCGATACCGTCAACGCGCATCTTTCGACGCTTCAGGCCAACTGCGGCAGCTTTACGACGGCGTCGTCGGAACTGCATAAGTCGGTGCGTCTGATTTCGTCCGAAGTCCATGAATTGGACCGCGTTGTTCGGACCATCGCCAATATTTCGATCAACGCGCGCATTCAGGGCAACAGCCTTGTTCCCGCACGTCCGCAAGTGACGGCTTTTATCGATAGGCTCGCGGCTATGTCGGAAGAGTCAGAGAACATCCTAAGCGAAATCAACGACTCGATGGCAGAAATTGCCTATGACGTCAGAGCGATGGACTACGAGCAGCGGCTGATGCTGGGCGAATTGCGCCAGAACGTTATGCCGTCGATTGCTGCGTTCTCGGCCATGTCGACCAAAATTCGCGATGGTCAGGCAGGCATGGTTTCTGCCGCGCAGGACATGGATGAACAGGCCAATCAGATCGCGTCTGAAGTCGGGCGTATCATCGTGGCGCTTCAAACCGGCGATTCCGCGCGTCAGCGTATCGAGCGTGTCGAAGAGACACTGGCGATTGCGGAAACTGTCGATGGCCGCGATGCGTCCCGACTGGCTGATCTCGCGATTGCATTGTCCGAGCGTATGAAGCTTCGAACTCAAGACGACATCCAAACGGCGATTGCCTCTTTGCGTTCCGTTCAGGAGCGCGGAGAGCAGGCTATTCTAGCGGCTTCGCGAACGACCTTGGGTGGGACTGGGCTTTCGTCGACGGCGGGTGGGAAGGAACACAAAAAGCTCGAACAGAGCTTACGCGGTAACGGTGAACACTTCGCCGCCATGAAGGGCCGCGCAGAAGCAGTCCACAACCGTTTGTCAGTTATTCTGAAACACGAAGCGACCCTGCGTGGCATCGCGCATCAGATCCGTCTGTCTGGTATCAACGCTGTGATCATCTGCGCAAAACTTGGTACTGAAGGCCGCGCGCTTCGCGAGCTGGCGCATTGGCTCCGCGACTTGACGGACGAGAGCGACCTCATCATCGCGCGGCTTCAGTCGATTTTGGCCGATACACGTGAAACGATCCGTGTCTTGACCGAAGATCGTATCGGTGGCCTCGAAAGCTGCCTGTCGGATTTCTCAAACGACGGCCAGTCGCTGTTCAATTTGATCGAGACAGCAAATGAGCTAATGGTTCGCACCAGTTCTGGCTTTGAAGCAGCAGCCTCTTCGCTGCCAATTCAGATCGCATCTGCCACGGGTGAGCTGGAGCGCTTTAGCGAACGTCTTGACCGCCTTGGGTCGCATCTGATGGGACTGCAATTGTTCAAAGATACGGTTTCCGATCAGGGCGCGAGTGACCCTGATCGAATGTCGGACATCCTTTCATCACTCCGTTCGAAATACACTATGGAAGGTGAACGGATCATCCACGACGAACTTTTCGGTGGCGATTTCGTATCTCTCGAAGCTGTCGCCGATACCGCGCCCGACGCAGGTTCGGATGATCTGGACGATATCCTCTTTTAAACGTCTGTGAGTTCACGGGCGGCGCGTGCGATCACGAGCTCTTCGTTGGTTGGAATGACCATGACCGTTGTTCGGGACATCTCTGTCGAGATGACCCGCGCGTGGGCGTCGTTCTTATTGTGATCGATTTCGATGCCCATCCATGCCGTTCGTTCGCAGACGCGATTACGGATAAAGGCTGAATTTTCACCAATCCCGCCGCAGAATACCAAGGCATCAATCCCGCCCATCGCAGCGGCCATACCGCCCAGTTCGCGCTGAATGCGGAAGACAAAATAGTCGATTGCCTGTCGGGCCTCGAGGCTATCCGAGGCCTCTAGCGTTCGCATGTCGTTTGACAAATCAGACAGCCCAAGAAGGCCGGATTTCTTGTAGAGCATGTCTGAAATGTCGGTCGCCGAAAGGCCCTCTTGGTCCATTAGATATAGGACCACACCCGCGTCGAGTTGCCCGCATCTGGTTCCCATCGGCAAGCCATCTAGGGCCGAAAACCCCATCGTCGAAGCGACTGACTTGCCGTCTTGGATCGCACACATTGATGCGCCGTTCCCGAGGTGGGCAACGACTACACGCCCTTGGGCGATTGTCGGCGCGATGCGGGTTAATTCGCCAGCAATGTAATCATAAGACAGCCCATGAAACCCATACCGCCGCACGCCTTTGTCGTAATAGGCGCGGGGTATAGCAAAGGTATCGTTCACATAAGGGTGGTGGCGGTGAAATGCGGTGTCGAAACAGGCGATCTGAGGCGCGTTAGGAAACGCCGCTTTGGCTGCCTTGATCCCACTGAGGTTATGCGGCTGGTGAAGGGGCGCAAAAGGTTCGAGCGTGGTCAACCGCTCTAAAACTTCATCCGTGACCATCGCGGGTGCATCATACCACAGTCCACCATGAACGACGCGGTGCCCTACGATATCGATCGTCTTTCCATCCAGTTCTGGATCGATTGCTGAAAGCACAGAGGTGAGCGCTTCTTGATGTGTGCTCAGACCGTCAGTTTTCGTTGGTAGGTCGAACCCCCGTTGATCCTTTAGTTTCAACGTTGCTTTCGTCCCGATCCGGTCCACCAATCCAGTGACCAAGGGTTGATCGCTATCTGACGTGTAAACGGCAAATTTCAGCGATGAAGACCCCGCATTCAGCGTTAAAACGGTCGTCATTTCACGTCACCTGCTTTGACGCCATTGAGCCGTGCGTCATGGAGCGCAGCAACAGCGCAGGATGCAAGCCGCGACATTTTGCTGTCAGACCGCGAGTTCAGGATCACGGGCACTTTCGCCCCTAGAACGAGGCCAGCCCCTTCGGCGTGGCTGATAAAGGCGAGCTGTTTGGCCAACATATTCCCCGCATCAAGGTTGGGAACAACAAGGATATTCGCGTGGCCAGCCACATCGCCGCTTAGCCCCTTTGTGCGGGCAGCACCGATGTCGACGGCGTTGTCCATCGCCAGCGGGCCGTCAACCTTGCCGCCCTTGATTTGTCCGCGCTCTGCCATCTTGGACAAAAGCGCGGCGTCGATTGAAGACGGGATAGATGGATTGATTGTCTCGACCGCAGACAAAACAGCGGCAAGCGGTTCTTCGGACCCAATAGAAATCGCGAGGTCGATTGCGTTCTGAACAATATCGACCTTGGTTTCGAGGTCAGGCGCGATGTTAATCGCGGCGTCTGTAACCATCACAGGGTGCCGCATCCCCGGAACGTCCATGACAAAGACATGGGTAAACCGTCGACCAACCCGCAGACCGTTTTGTTTATCAAGCATCGGGCGCAACAGATCGTCCGTGTGCAGATGCCCCTTCATTACGGCAGCCGCTTTTCCGTCATGGACCAGCTTGCAGGCGATTGATCCAGCTGAGTGATGGTCGGCGTCGATGATTTCAAAGGCAGAGATATCTTCACCCAATTCGTCTGCCGCGGCTTTGATCTTGGCAGGATTGCCGATCAGGATGGGCGTGATGATGCTCTCTTGCGCCGCAAGTAGCGCGCCCCCCAAGGATTTAACTTCCTCGGGGCAGACGACCGCTGTTGCAAGTGGGGGCAGGGGCTTTGCCTTCTCCAGAAGGGCCTCAAAATGCCGATGCCTTTCGACGACGAGGCGCGGCACGTCTACGTTGTCTTGGTCAAACTTGACCGTTGGGGCATGGACCTGCGCCTCACCACGCAACACGAGGTTGCCGGTGTCAGCATGGGTGATGTCGGTGGATAGAGTGACGATCCCATCCTCATCTTTGGCGGTGACAGTGACCGTGCAGATGATCTCTTCGCCAGCATGTACGCGGTCAAAAAATTCGAGCGTTTGACGACGATAGAGCGTTCCAGGACCGGGAAGACAGGTTCCCAGCACCGCGGAAATCAGCGAGGCCACATACATCCCAGGCGCGACGCTTTCGACCGAACCATCGCCGTCGCCAT
The DNA here is from genome assembly GCF_023253315.1 of Aestuarium sp. Classification (NCBI taxonomy): domain Bacteria; kingdom Pseudomonadati; phylum Pseudomonadota; class Alphaproteobacteria; order Rhodobacterales; family Paracoccaceae; genus Aestuarium; species Aestuarium sp. The sequence goes on along the minus strand of NZ_JALRGW010000009.1, from coordinate 62,387 downwards.
CGTGTCGCGGCAGGTGCATCGGGTTGTAGTTCCCTGATACGTTGGCGAACACGTACAGGTCGTCTGCCGTCACCAATCGGCGGAGGGATTCGGTCTGACCGATTCTGAGTTCATCGAATGTTTTGTTTACGAGATGCATGGTGGCCCGATGGCTCCCTTGAGTTGGTGTCCGGTCGTTCCTCCCGAGAGGTCACTAGCTGTCACCACGGGCTTTCGCTTTGACCTTAATCATAAAATTATAAAACTGGCTCGACAGTTCAATGGCTCAATCGAGAATGTGGAAAAATGCTGCGCAGCAGCATAAAAGTCTCAAAAGTATAGGTTGTATTTGCACTATTTGACATCAGGGTGACCTGCCGTCACGTTGACGCTCGAAACACAGGTTTCAGTTTGATGCAGGTCCATATGCTTTGGAGGAGGGATATGGACTAGCATTAATACCCCCGATCTGATCGCCCAAAAGGCTGAGCGGATCGGGGGTTTTATATTTCTGGCCCCCTAAAATCTCGACTTTCAGGACCTTTGCGCATATCGCTGCGCTCAAAGGGGCACATGAACGTGACTGGGATGTTCAGAGTTTTACTTCGGTTGGCAAAAGGCTGTGCGATCGTGGGCGGATTGGTTCTGTCAGCGCTCATCGTGATGGTTTGCTTATCGATTATGGGCAAAATTACCGCTGACCTCGCACATGCGATGGTTGAGTTAGCTCCAGCCTTGTCCGATTGGATATTGGCGCTGGGCATTGGGCCCGTGCGCGGTGATTTCGAACTGGTCGAGCTGGGCATGGCGGTTACGATTTCCCTATTCATGCCCCTATGTCAGATGACAGCAGGACATGCGCGCGTCGACCTTTTTACACAAAACATGCCAGCGCCTGTTTTGCGCATCCTCCAAGCATTTGTCGACGTGTTGGTCGCCGCTGTACTGGTCGTGATCGTTTGGAAATTGTTCGAGGGTCTAGAGGCAAAACACCGTGCCGGCACGCGGACGACATTGCTGCAGATTCCGCTTTGGTGGGCGTATTTGGTATGTCTCATTGGGCTGGGGCTCACGGCGCTATGCAGCCTCTACACGGCAACCGTTCGAATAGCAGAGGCACTGACAGGGCGGGCGATCCTGCCCGTTGGTGAAGGGGTGGTTCATTGAGTAACCTCGAAATCGGCCTCTGGTCGTTCCCCGCCCTTCTCGGCCTCATTTTTCTGCGCGTGCCGATCGGCATTTCGATGTTCTGCGCGGGATTTGGCGGGCTTTGGTTGATGATGGGGAACCCCAACCTCGCTTTGGCAAAGCTAAAGACTGAGACCTTCACCACATTTTCCGACTACTCCATGTCCATTGTGCCGATGTTCCTCCTGATGGGGCATTTCGCATCTATTGGCGGCATGTCGCGTGCGTTGTTCAAAGCCGCAGAAAGCTGGATTGGCCATCGCCGCGGCGGGGTGGCCATGGCAGCGGTCGGGGCTTGTGCTGGCTTTGGTGCGATCTGCGGGTCCTCGCTGGCCACGGCGGCCACGATGAGCAAGGTCGCTCTGCCTGAACTCAAACGCGCTGGCTACGCAGGTGGGTTTTCGACGGCAACGCTGGCCGCAGGTGGAACGTTGGGTATCCTTATTCCGCCGTCTTTGATCCTTGTCGTCTATGCGATCTTGACCGAGCAAAACATCGCGAAACTGTTCCTTGCGGCCTTCATTCCGGGCCTTTTGGCAGCAGCTGGCTACGCTACCACCATCTCACTCTATGTGCGGCGGTATCCTGATCAAGCGGGCACGCGTCCGCCCGTGTCCTATGCGGATCGGATGCGCGAGCTGGTCAAAGTCTGGCCTGTACTCGCCGTATTCGCGACGGTTGTTGGTGGCATCTACACTGGGCTCTTCACGCCAACCCAAGGGGCTGCCGTTGGCGCGGCTGGGACGGGGATCGTGGCAGCGCTAAACGGAACCCTAGGACGAAGTGCTATCGTCGAGGCGTTTCTGGCGACGGCAAAATCATCCGCGATGATCTATCTGATCGTGTTTGGTGCCAAATACTACAACGGCTTCCTTGCCCGATCAGGTGCACCGCAAGAGGTGTCGGAATGGCTCTTGTCCCAAGGCTACGCCCCCATCGTTATCCTGATCGCCATCCTTGTGTTCTATCTCATCATGGGCTGCGTGATGGACAGCCTGTCGATGATACTACTGACCGTCCCAATCTTTTTCCCTGCATTGAAAATGATGGAATGGGGCATGACGACCGAAGAACTGGCGATTTGGTTCGGGGTTCTCGTTTTGATCGTGGTTGAGGTCGGATTGATAACGCCGCCTGTGGGGATGAACCTGTTCATCATCAACTCGATGGATCGTGAAACCCCGATGCCAGAGACCTATCGCGCAGTCATTTGGTTCGTCGGTTCTGATCTGATCCGCGTGGCGATCTTGCTTTTGTTCCCAGCGATAACGCTCTTTCTGATATGAAAAAGGCCGCCCGATTAGGGCGGCCTTTGAATGCAATGATGCGCGAACTTATTCTGGAAGAATACGAACGCCGCCCTTTGCCGCCGATGATGCCAGCATTGCGTAGGCCTTAAGCGCGGTAGATACTTGACGCTTGCGTGGCTCTGCGGGTTTCCAAGGAAGCGGGCCTTTTGCTTCACGGCGGGCTGCCAGAGTCGCTTCATCAACGGCGAGGTTGATGGTGCGGTTCGGGATGTCGATTTCGATGGTATCGCCAGTTTCGACCAGACCGATCAGGCCGCCTTCTTCGGCTTCGGGGGAAACGTGGCCGATAGACAGGCCCGAAGTGCCGCCCGAGAAACGGCCGTCGGTGAGAAGCGCACAGGACTTACCCAAGCCTTTGGATTTCAGGTAGGACGTCGGGTAGAGCATTTCCTGCATGCCTGGACCGCCACGCGGACCCTCGTAGCGGATGACTACGACGTCGCCTTCGACCACTTTGCCAGTCAGGATGCCGTTCACAGCATCGTCTTGGCTCTCATAGACCTTGGCTTTGCCGGTGAACTTGAGGATCGAGTCGTCAACGCCTGCCGTTTTCACGATGCATCCGTCCAGCGCGATGTTGCCGTACAGAACGGCAAGGCCGCCATCTTTGGAGAACGCGTTTTCTACCGAGCGGATCACGCCGCCTTTGCGATCACGGTCGAGCTCTTTGTAGCGGTTCTGGGTCGAGAACGCTTCGGTCGTGCGAACACCACCCGGTGCAGCGCGGAAGAATTCGTCCACTTTCGCGTCGTTGGTGGTCATCACGTCCCACTTTGCAATGGCTTCGGCCATAGTGGGGGTGTGAACGGTGCTGACGTCGCCATGGAGAAGGCCGCCGCGATGCAGTTCACCAAGGATCGCCATGATGCCGCCAGCGCGGTGCACGTCTTCCATGTGAACATCTGCTTTTGCAGGGGCAACTTTGGACAGGCACGGAACCTTGCGCGACAGACGGTCCATGTCGGCCATGGTAAAGTTCACTTCGCCCTCATGCGCGATAGCGAGAAGGTGGAGAACGGTGTTGGTCGAACCACCCATCGCAATATCGAGCGACATTGCGTTCTCAAACGCTTCAAAGGTCGCGATGTCACGCGGCAGAAGCCCCGGTTTCTCTTCTTCGTAGTGGGCTTTGGTGATCTCAACGATCTTGCGACCCGCCTCGAGGAAGAGTTCCTTGCGATCCGCATGCGTTGCGAGAACCGAACCGTTACCCGGCAGAGCAAGGCCGAGCGCCTCAGCAAGGCAGTTCATCGAGTTCGCGGTGAACATACCAGAGCACGAGCCACAGGTCGGGCAGGCGGCTTTCTCAATCGCGTCAACTTCTTCGTCAGTATATTTGTCGTCGGCTGCCGCAACCATCGCGTCAACGAGGTCGAGCGCGTGTTCCAGATCGCCGATCTGAACCTTGCCAGCTTCCATCGGGCCGCCAGACACAAAGATCACGGGGATGTTCAGGCGCATTGCCGCCATCATCATACCTGGGGTGATCTTGTCACAGTTCGAGATACAGACCATCGCGTCAGCGCAGTGCGCGTTCACCATGTATTCGACCGAGTCAGCGATGATTTCGCGGCTAGGGAGCGAATAGAGCATCCCGTCATGGCCCATCGCGATGCCGTCATCGACAGCAATCGTGTTGAATTCTTTTGCAACGCCGCCCGCTTTTTCGATTTCGCGAGCGACCATCTGACCGAGGTCTTTGAGGTGAACGTGACCCGGAACGAACTGGGTGAACGAGTTCACGACTGCGATAATCGGCTTGCCAAAATCGCCATCGGTCATGCCTGTGGCACGCCAAAGACCACGGGCACCTGCCATGTTACGGCCATGGGTGGATTTACGAGAACGGTAATAGGGCATTGGGACATCCATCTGTTGCGCGTTGACTAGATATAACGTCACAAAGCCGATTAACAGGGTTTCGCGGCGATTTCCTGTTTGGCCCAGAACTTGCACTTTCATTGGCTGATTAGGTCAAAGGGAAACGCGTGCAACGTCGTGATGTCATAACAGGATTGATAGCAGGTTTAGCGATGCCATTCGTCGCGCGCCCTGCTGTGGCGACCACGGGGAGCATTTTGGCACGCGGCGCTGGGCCTTTGATTGACCTCGACACAGGCGCGAGCCTTTACGAGATGTACGATCCAGAGCCTGAACCGCTGCAGGAAGGGCCGATGGGCCAATCGCCTCAGGTCGACTTCGCCGCGGGAACGCCCGTTCTCAATATGTGGAATATCCACACGGACGAACGCATCGCTGTGCGCCCTGTGCAGGCCACGGGTGTTGATCATGCCGCGCTGGATCAAGTGAACCGTTTTATGCGGGACTGGCGTAGAAACGAAGTCAAACCGATTGATGCAAACGCTGTGGTCGGCCTACTTGAAATCCAAGAACAAGCCCGTCGCCAAGGGTTTTCGGGCGACGTGCGTTTTCTCTCTGGCTACCGCAGTCGTGCAACCAATGACGCTATCCGCGCGGCGGGGGCCAATGCTGCGCGCAATTCGCTTCATATTCAGGCGAAGGCCATTGATTTTAGCCTACCTGGAGTGTCGATCCGCGATACGATCCAACTCGCCAAAGGACTGCGCATGGGTGGGGTCGGGGGCTACGACACATTTGTGCATGTCGACACGGGTCGGGTGAGGTTTTGGGGCACAGCCGCCTAACGTGGTGCCACGCCCCGTTTGCAACCTCGCGCTTTCCTGTTAAAGCCGTTTTGCTCACGGCCAAGGAGACTATCATGACCGCCCGTATCGACGCCTGCTTTGCGAAAGCCCGTGCCGAAAATCGTCCTGTTCTGGTGACTTACACCATGGCGGGTGATCCGGATGCGGAAACCTCTCTCGCTATTCTGAAAAACGTTGCGGCGTCTGGCGCGGATATCGTCGAGTTTGGCTTGCCCTTCACAGATCCAGTTGCCGACGGTCCTGCCATTCAGGCGTCTGGCCTGCGCGCTCTTGATGCGGGTCAAACGACCGTTAAGACGCTCGATCTGGTGCGTGAATTCCGCAAGGATTTCCCAGATACTCCGGTCATCTTGATGGGCTACTACAACCCGATTTATTCCTACGGTCCCGAGAAATTCGTCCTCGATGCCAAAGACGCTGGTGTTGACGGCATGATCGTCGTGGATGTCCCCGCTGAGGAAGATGACGAACTGTGCATCCCCGCGATGAAACAGGGTCTGGCTTTCATTCGTCTCGTTCCGCCGACTGCGGACGATAAACGCCTTCCTGTCATTCTGAAGAACTCTTCGGGCTTTGTTTACCACGTGTCGATCAACGGCATCACGGGCGCCGCGACACCAGACTATTCCGTTGTATCGACCGCACTAGAGCGTATCCGCAAATACACCGACTTGCCGATTGTCGTGGGCTTTGGCGTTAAGACGGGTGAACACGCTGCAGCCCTTGGCGAACATGCCGATGGCGTTGTTGTTGGCACCGCTCTGGTCAACCAAATCGCGTCGACCTTTGGCGAAGGCGACACCGCTACGGCTGCGACCGCGACTGCCGTGAATGACATGGTCGCTGATCTTGCCGCTGGTGTGCGTCGCGCCAAAAGCAACTGATCTGCGCACAGCCGCACATAAATATCAGTAGCCCGTAGCAGTGCTGCGGGCTATTTCTTTGCCCGATTAAGGGGGATTTCCGAATGGCACCGATCGTACGGGTTAATGACCTGCGCAAAAACTACGCCTCAGGGTTTGAAGCGCTCAAGGGCGTGACGCTCGATATTGAAGAGGGCGAAATCCTTGCGCTCCTCGGGCCGAATGGAGCGGGTAAAACCACGCTGATCTCGACGATTTGCGGCATCACGATGCCATCGTCGGGGACAGTGACCGTTGGCGGCCATGACATCCTCAAGGACTATCGTGCTGCGCGGTCGATGATCGGATTGGTGCCCCAAGAGCTTAGCCTCGAAGCATTCGAGACCGTTTTCAACGCGGTTAGTTTTTCGCGCGGCCTCTTTGGAAAATCGCGTAACGACGCTTTGGTGACGGACATTCTGCGCCAGCTTGGATTGCTCGACAAAAAAGATACAAAGATTATGGCCCTTTCGGGGGGCATGAAACGCCGTGTTCTAATTGCCAAAGCGCTGGCCCACGAACCACGAGTGCTGTTCTTGGATGAACCGACCGCGGGGGTGGACGTTGAGTTGCGCAAAGACATGTGGGCGGTGGTTGATCGGCTTCGTCAGGATGGCGTGACGATCATTCTGACCACCCACTACATCGAAGAGGCCGAGGCTATGGCCGACCGCGTCGCCGTGATCGATAAGGGCCAGATTATGCTCGTTCAGGACAAGGATGCCTTGATGAGCCACATGGGACAGAAAGAACTGATCATTCAGCTGGACCAATCTTTGGTGGGCGACATTCCAGATGCACTCAGTGCCTATGGGCTTGAGGTAATCGAAGAGGGCGCGCGCCTTCGCTACGTCTACGACACAAAGGCCGACCGCACGGGCATCACGTCCCTTTTGAACGACCTTCAAAAAGCGGGGCTTCAAATGGTGGATATGGAAACACGGCAAAGCAGCCTCGAAGAGATTTTCGTCGGTCTGGTCAAAGGAGACGCAGCATGAACTATCAAGCAATGCGTGCGATCTACATTTTCGAAATGTCGCGCTTTTTCCGCACCTATCGGCAGAGCTTCCTCGCGCCTGTTATCTCGACCTCGCTCTATTTCATCGTGTTCGGCGCGGCGATTGGCAGCCGTATCGATCAGGTCGAGGGCGTCAGCTATGGCGCATTCATCGTGCCGGGTCTGATTATGTTGTCCGTCATGACCCAAGCGACCTCGAACGCATCTTTCGGGATATATTTCCCGAAATTCACGGGCTCGATCTACGAACTCCTCTCAGCGCCGATCAACTTTCTTGAGGCGACAGTGGGCTATGTCGGGGCGGCAGCGTCAAAGGCCCTCATTATCGGGGCAATCATCTTTGTGACTTCGTTTTTCTTTGTCGACGTTCAGGTGATGCATCCCTTGGCGATGGTCGCGTTTTTGATCCTAACCTGTCTGTCATTTTCCCTGTTGGGCTTCATCATCGGGATTTGGGCTGGGAATTTTGAGCAACTGCAGATCATCCCACTGCTGATTATCACGCCGTTGGTGTTCCTCGGGGGGAGCTTCTACTCGACCACCATGTTGCCTCCGTTTTGGCAGGCCGTGACCCTTTTGAACCCAGTTCACTATCTGATTTCTGGGTTCCGTTGGTCGTTCTTTGAACAGGCAGATGTTCCTGTTGGCGTGTCGCTCATGGCGATTGCGGCGTTTACCGCGCTGTGCCTCGCTGCGATTGCGTGGATTTTCCGCACGGGTTGGCGCATTCGGTCGTGACGGCGGCTTGTTACGGCTGGACCTCGTGCCTATCTGTCATCGTATGAAACGTTGGATCCCCTTTGTGAAATCAGGCCCCCGTGTCGCCGTCGTTCGGCTGCAGGGGCAAATCTCCAATTCGTCGCGCGGGCTCGATGATGTCAGCCTCGCGCCTGTGATCGAAAAGGCGTTTCGCGGTAAACCCGATGCGATTGCGCTGCAGATCAACTCACCCGGCGGATCACCTGTTCAGTCGTCGTTGATTGCGGGACGTATTCGCCGTTTGTCCGAAGAAAAGGGCATCCCAGTTTTCGCATTTGTCGAAGATGTCGCGGCATCTGGGGGCTACTGGCTGGCCTGCGCTGCGGACGAGATTTTCGTGGATCGCGGTTCGATCGTTGGGTCCATTGGCGTGATCTCTGCAGGCTTCGGCTTTAGCGATCTAATCGGTAAATATGGCGTAGAGCGACGGGTTCATACGGCTGGGAAGTCCAAATCTCAGCTCGACCCGTTCAAGCCCGAAAACCCAGAAGACATCGAACGTCTGCGCGGCTGGCTGGACGACTTGCATGTCTATTTCATCGACTATGTAAAATCCCGTCGCGCGGGAAAATTGGCTGAAGGCACGGATCACTTCACGGGCGAGATCTGGATCGGCCAGCGTGCCGTCGAAAACGGTCTAGCGGATGGCATTGGGCATTTGGTGTCAGTGATGAAAGACCGTTTCGGCGATAAGGTCACGTTCCGACGCTACGAACAGCGTCGTTCGCTGTTCCAACGGTTCGGTGCCCAAGCGGCACAGGATGTGATCGCGGGCGTCGAAGAACGCGCATCCTTTGCGCGGTTTGGTTTGTAAATGTTGGTGCGCGCCGTCTTTCTCTTTCTGATTTTCATGGTCGTTTTGGCCATGTTCGGAAAGTGGCGCTTCCCTGGGCAGGATCGCATTGCATCTGCCAAATGCCCGCGCTGCGGAAAGTTTCGCATCGGCAAATCCCGATGTGGCTGCAAAAAGGACTAAGGTTTTATGGATTGGGTGCTGACGTTTGCAGGTTTGATTATCCTGCTGCTGGCGGGCGATGCTTTGGTCAAAGGGGCGGTGAATCTGTCCCTGCGACTAGGGGTGCCTGCGCTGGTCGTCTCGCTGACGATTGTGGCCTTTGGCACTTCTGCCCCTGAATTGTTGATCTCGGTTCAGGCCATCTTGGATGGCGTTCCAGAGCTCGCTTTGGGGAATGTCGTAGGGTCGAATACGGCGAATATTTTGATCGTCTTGGGTATTCCAGCGATGATCGCGCTCATGCACACGAGCCACTACGATACCCGCGCCAGCTACCTGCAAATGCTCGCGGGTACTGCGTTGTTTATCGGCCTATGTTTTACGGGGCCGATCACTTGGGTCAAAGGTCTGATCCTCATCGCTGCTTTGGCGTTGATCTTGGGGCATACTCTTTTGGAGACGCTCAAGCACCGTGCTCAATCGTCTGAAGATGAGGCGGTCGAGGGCGCTGATCCAAGCATGACTTGGAAGAAGATCATTGCGTTTTTGACAGTCGGTCTGGTTGGTCTGCCCTTGGGCGCGAACCTTTTGGTCGAAGGCGCGACGAACATCGCCGTTCGTTATGGGGTCAGCGATGCAGTGATTGGTCTGACCCTTGTGGCTGTCGGCACGTCGCTGCCCGAACTTGCGACGACCGTCATGGCATCCTTGCGTCGTCAGGCGGATGTGGCGTTGGGCAACGTCATCGGGTCGAACATGTTTAACCTCTTGGCAATCGTCGGGCTGTCGAGCTTTTTTGGCGACATCCCAGTGCCCGCAGAATTCCTAACCCGTGACCTGTGGGCGATGGCTGCCGCATCGCTTTTGTTGATCCCATTCGTCTTTTTCAAACGTGATCTTGGCCGGATTGCAGGCATTGCCTTGACCGCGCTGTATCTGGCCTATCTCTTTGTCCTGTTGTGACAGGAGTTCGATGATGAAGCGCGCATTGGTAACCGGAGCAGGTGCTCGTTTGGGTCGTGATATGGCCCTTTATTTGGCAGAGCGCGGCTATGATGTTGCTGTGCACTACGCGAGCAGCAAAGAAGGTGCCGAGGAGACGGCATCGGCTATTCGGGCAATGGGTCGATCCGCGGTCACGCTCCAAGCTGATTTGCTGATCGAAGCCGAAGTACAAGATCTGTTGCCAAAAGCGGCTGAGGCACTGGGTGGCCCGATCACCTGTTTGGTGAACAATGCGTCAATCTTTGAATACGACAACATCCATATTGCGACGCGCACTAGTTGGGATCGGCATATGGAGTCGAACCTCCGCGCGCCCTATGTACTGACGCAAGCATTAGCCGCGCAGGCCCCTGAGCCGATCGTGGATGATATGGGGGAACCTGTCGCGCAAAGCTTGGTCGTCAATATGATCGACCAGCGCGTCCGGAAATTGACGCCTGAGTTTTCGACCTACACCATCGCCAAAATGGGGCTCTGGGCACTGACCCAAACGGCGGCCCAAGGTCTTGCCCCGAAAGTCCGGGTAAATGCGATCGGACCTGGCCCGACGTTGCAGGGCGGTCGGCAGACCCTCGATCACTTCCAGCGGCAACGCCGTTCCACGATTTTGGAGCGTGGATCGAACCCAAAAGACATATGTGCGGCGTTGGGTTTTCTGGTCGACTCGGTCGCTGTGACGGGCCAATTGATCTGCGTCGACGGCGGTCAGCACCTAGGTTGGAAAACGCAAGATATACTTGGGGTCGAGTAACAATCTCAAAGATTGCGCGACAAGTTGTGCACTTTGTCAAAATACCGACACGAAACTGTTACTTAATCCTGTGTTTTCAGGTGTTTGAACGGGCGGAAATTTTTTTATCGTTTAATTTCAGGTATTTATTATATTGATTAAAAAATAGGCAAACTAAAGAGTGAGCCGAAAAATAAGGATTTTTTCCATCTGTGCGGCATCACTCCACAGAGTTATCCACAGTTTCAGTGGATGCCTTTCCCCTTGCCGACGGGGATGTAAAATTGCAGCGAACCAAAGAATCACAGGCTTGTGAAGTGAACGACAACAGCGACGCCCCTCTGACCGGATACGACCGCATCGCGGCCTATTTGAAAACGCTCGATGGTTCACCAGGCGTGTATCGAATGTTGGATGAAGAAAGTCGCGTTTTGTATGTGGGAAAAGCGCGAAACCTGCGCAATCGGGTGTCGAACTATGCGCGTCCCGGAAATCACTCGGGCCGCATCGCGCGGATGATTTCGGAAACGGCGTCGATGATGTTCCTGACGACGCGGACGGAAACCGAGGCGCTTTTATTAGAGCAAAACCTTATTAAGCAACTCAAGCCGCGCTACAACGTTCTTCTGCGCGACGATAAATCGTTTCCAAACGTGCTGGTGACCGATCACGCGTTTCCGATGGTTAAGAAGCACCGTGGTGCGAAAAAAGAGAAGGGCCAGTATTTCGGCCCCTTTGCGAGCGCTGGCGCGGTAAATCGCACCTTAAGTCAGCTTCAAAGAGTCTTTTTGCTCCGCAATTGTACCGATAGCCAGTTTGAGGGACGCACCCGTCCGTGTCTGCAATATCAGATCAAACGCTGCACTGCTCCCTGTGTCGGCTATATCACCGAGGCCGAATATCGAAAGTCCGTCAAAGATGCGTCGGACTTTCTTTCGGGCAAAACCGCTCAGATCCAAGAGAACCTCGCCGCTGATATGATGGCTGCCTCTGAAGCGATGGAGTTCGAACGTGCCGCTTCCTTGCGTGATCGGATCAAGGCACTGACCCAAGTTCAAACGGCCCAAGGCATCAACCCTCGGACGGTGGCAGAGGCCGACATCATCGCGCTCCATACCGAAAATGGTCAGGCCTGTGTGCAGGTGTTCTTTATCCGCGCGAACCAAAACTGGGGCAATTTCGACTTTTACCCACGTATAAGCGGGGACGAAGATTTGGCGGAAGTGATGGAGGCTTTCGTCGGCCAGTTCTACTCAGACCGCGACCCGCCAAAGGCACTCATCCTGTCTCATGGCCTCGACAACGAAGACCTGATGGCTGAGGCATTGGCCGTGAAAGCAGGGCGCAAGGTCGAGATCACTGTCCCGCAGCGCGGCGAAAAGGCCGAGCTGGTCAGCAACGCGCTCCGTAATGCGAAAGAGAGCCTTGCGCGGAAAATGTCCGAAAGTGCTACGCAGATGAAACTACTTCGTGGCATCGCTGAGGCATTCGACCTTGACGCGCCGCCAGAGCGGATCGAGGTTTACGACAACTCCCACATTCAGGGCACCAATGCCGTCGGCGCGATGATAGTGGCTGGGCCTGACGGGTTCATGAAATCGCAATACCGTAAGTTCAATATTCGGGGCGATAGCATCACGCCGGGTGACGACTTTGGCATGATGAAAGAAGTGCTCACTCGTCGATTTGCGCGCCTTCAAAAAGAAGACCCTGATCGGACGTCGGGCAACTGGCCGGACCTTCTGCTGATTGATGGTGGTGCAGGGCAGGTGTCAGCGGTGCAGGAAATCATGGATCAAATGGGCGTCACCGATGTAGCCATGGTCGGTGTCGCAAAAGGCGTTGATCGTGATCACGGCAAAGAAGAGTTTTACCGCACAGGTCAGCGTCCCTTTGCTCTGCAGCGCAATGATCCCGTTCTCTATTTTATACAGCGCATGCGCGATGAGGCACACCGTTTCGCCATCGGCACCCACCGTGCCAAACGGTCCAAAGCGATTGGCGTGACAACATTGGATGATATTCCAGGAGTCGGGGCGACACGCAAACGCGCTTTGCTTGCGCACTTTGGCAGCGCCAAAGCCGTTCGTGGCGCGAATTTGTCGGATTTGCTGGCTGTTGACGGCATTTCGAGCGCGATGGCAGAGACGATTTACGCATACTTTCACGAAAATGGCTGAACAACCCTACGGTGGTTCAATGTGGGGGCTGTTCGCCGTCGCAGCCGCCCGTTAAGAAGAGGCATGGGACGAAAGGGGCGATTATGAAGTGGACCTTGCCGAATACCTTGACCGTGTTGCGCCTGTTGGCTGCGCCGGGTGTGGCATTGATGTTCCTATACTTCGCACGTCCATGGGCCGACTGGTTCGCGCTGGTTCTGTTCGTGCTGGCCGCTGTGACCGATTTTCTGGACGGCTATCTCGCCCGCGCCTGGAAACAAGAAAGCAAAATCGGCGCAATGCTGGACCCTATTGCGGATAAGGCGATGGTCGTGATTGCGCTCATGGTCATCACGGGGTTCTCTGGTATGAACCCGTGGTTCCTGTTGCCCGCGACAATCATCATGTTCCGCGAAGTGTTTGTGTCCGGTCTGCGCGAATACCTTGGGGATACAGCGGGCCTTTTGAAGGTCACCAAGCTGGCCAAATGGAAAACAACTGCGCAGATGGTGGCGATTTCGATCCTGTTTTCTACGGGAGCATTCGAACATCACGCGCTACGCGATGTGGCCTTTTTGGACTACGCGCGGCATAGTTGGTATCTGGGCGTCGCCATTTTGTGGGTCGCTTCTATCCTGACGTTTATCACCGGTTTGGACTATTTCCGAAAAGCTCTGCCGTATCTAAAGTAGTCGCATGATTGATGTCCTTTACTTTGCATGGGTCCGTGAACGGATCGGAGTGCCCCGCGAACAAGTCGCAACCGATGCGGCAACCGTTGCCGAGCTGATCGAAGAGCTGAAAACCCGTGAAGAGCGGTACGCGCTGGCGTTTTCAGACCTGCGCGCGCTGCGTGTGGCCGTTGATCAAGAACTGACAGATTTCGATGCTTCGCTGGCTGGCGCACGCGAAGTCGCGTTTTTCCCGCCGATGACAGGTGGCTAATGACCGTTCGCATCCAAACCGAAGGCTTTGACGCGGGCGCGGAACTGAACGCGTTTACCGACACCGTTGCAGGTGCAGGCGCAGTTGTGAGCTTCACTGGTGTTGTGCGCGATGTGGACGGTGACCTCGTCGCGATGGAGATCGAACACTATCCAGGCATGACAGAAAAGGCGATTGCCGCGATTGTGTCAGAGGCTCAGTCTCGCTGGGATTTGGCAGGGGCCTTGGTGATCCATCGTCATGGTCGTTTGACTGCTGGCGATCAGATTATGATGGTCGCAACGGCATCGCGTCATAGAGTCGATGCGTTCCAAGCCGCCGAATTTCTTATGGACTACCTGAAATCGCGGGCGCCTTTCTGGAAGAAAGAGATGACCCAATCTGGCGATGGCTGGGTTGAGGCGCGGGACGAAGACGAAGCCGCTCTCGATCGCTGGTAAGAAGTGTTTCAAATTCTATTCAATTCCGTTTCCTTTACCGCGCCTTAGGTATCGGTCGGCCAATCTCTATCCGTTGCAAAGGATGGACTATATGGCTGCCGCAGAACCACAGACCCCGCTCGATTATGCTGTGTATGCGCGGGACAGAGACGTGATGAATATGGTGCGCAAGTCTCTCGCTGCTGGACAGGCGCAACTGGCCTTTCAGCCTGTTATTGCGGCGGCGGATGGCACGACTGTCGCTTTTTACGAGGGGCTGATCCGTCTGCGCGACAGCACAGGCCGAATTATCCCTGCGGGTCAGTTCATGGGTGAGGTCGAAGAAACCGTCCTAGGCCGTGAAATTGACTGCGCGTCGTTGCGGCTGGGGCTCGAAGTGCTTCGAAATAATCCGACGATGCGTTTGGCGGTTAATATGTCGGCGCGGTCATTGGCGGATGGAAAATGGCGCAGAACCCTGACGGCGGGCTTGAACCGAGGGCGCGATATCGGGCCGCGGCTGATCCTTGAAATTAGTGAAACTTCTGCGATGCAGCTTCATGAGGTGTTGATCCGCTTTATGGAGGACATGCAGCCCTATGGCGTGAATTTCTCCCTCGATGATTTCGGCGCGGGATTGATCGCGTTTCAGCGGCTCAAAGATTTCTACTTCGATATGGTGAAAATTGATCGCTGTTTTATCCATAACATTCAGGACTCGCCGGACAATCAGGTCATGGCTGAAGCGTTGATCACTGTGGCCCAGCAGTTCGAGATGTTTGCAGTGGCCGAGGGTGTGGAAACGGCAGCAGAGGCAGAATTGCTCTGTGACATGGGAATCGATTGCTTGCAGGGCTATCATTTCGGTGCGCCGCGACTCTCAATCTAAAGTCTATCTATATTAGCTGCGGCGCAGCGAAATAATGTTGCGCCAAGTGGGCATAATTTGTACATAGATGCCGATGGTGATCAGCAAATTGCCGTTTTTCTGAGCCTTAGAGGAGAGGATTCTCATGACCAATATCGTAATCGCGTCTGCCGCACGAACTGCTGTTGGCAGCTTTGGCGGTTCCTTTGCCAATGTTCCTGCGCATGAACTGGGTGCTGCTGTGCTCGAAGCGGTTGTTGCGCGCGCTGGGATCGAAAAAGGCGAAGTGGATGAGACCATCCTTGGTCAGGTGCTTACCGCTGGTCAGGGCCAAAACCCTGCACGTCAGGCGCACATCGCGGCTGGCCTGCCGATTGAATCCGCTGCTTGGGGCCTTAACCAGGTTTGTGGTTCGGGTCTTCGCGCGGTTGCTCTTGCTGCACAGCACATCATGCTCGGCGATGCGTCGATCGTTGCTGCTGGCGGTCAAGAAAACATGTCCCTTTCGGCTCACTGCGCCCACATGCGCAACGGCACCAAAATGGGCGACATGAAACTGATCGACACCATGATCAAAGACGGCCTGTGGGATGCATTCAACGGCTACCACATGGGTCAGACCGCTGAAAACGTTGCAAACCAGTGGGGTATCACCCGCGAGATGCAGGACGAATTCGCGCTTGCGTCGCAGAACAAAGCGGAAGCTGCACAGAAAGCTGGCAAATTCGACGACGAAGTCATCGCGTTCACCGTCAAAGGCCGTAAGGGCGACACCATTGTCGACAAAGACGAATACATCCGCCACGGCGCGACCCTCGAAAGCATGCAGAAACTGCGCCCAGCTTTCACCAAAGACGGCTCTGTCACTGCAGGTAACGCATCTGGTCTGAACGACGGTGCGGCAGCCGTTCTGCTGATGACCGAAGAAGAAGCTGTTCGCCGTGGTCTGACACCGCTGGCACGCATTGCGTCCTACGCGACCGCTGGCCTCGACCCGTCGATCATGGGCTGTGGTCCGATCCCGTCGTCGAAGAAAGCACTGGCCAAAGCTGGCTGGTCGGTTGGCGATCTCGACCTCGTCGAGGCAAACGAAGCCTTTGCTGCACAGGCTTGCGCCGTGAACAAGGACATGGGCTGGGATCCAGCAATTGTGAACGTCAACGGTGGCGCAATCGCAATCGGTCACCCAATCGGTGCATCGGGCTGTCGTGTTCTGAACACCCTGTTGTTCGAACTTCAGCGCCGCGATGCGAAAAAGGGTCTCGCTACCCTTTGCATCGGCGGTGGCATGGGCGTCGCAATGTGTGTTGAACGCCTGTAACATTCGGCGTTTACTCTACGTCAAAGGGGTTCAGCGCGCTGGACCCCTTTTTTGTTCGATGCGGCATTGCAGCGCAATAATATTGCGTATATATGTCGTTTCAAATAATAACGTTACTAACTGAATTTCTTAGGAGGAGAATCAAATGTCCCGTGTAGCTCTTGTAACTGGTGGTTCCCGCGGCATCGGTGCAGCGATTTCTAAAACCCTTAAAGACGCTGGTTATACCGTAGCTGCGACCTATGCTGGGAATGACGAAAAAGCCGCTGCGTTCACTGCTGAAACAGGCATTAAGACTTACAAATGGAACGTTGGCAGCTACGACGAAAGCGCGGCGGGTCTTGCGCAGGTCGAAGCAGACCTCGGCCCGATCGATATCGTTGTGGCAAACGCAGGCATCACTCGCGATGCGCCGTTCCACAAAATGACCCGCGAACAATGGCAGGAAGTGATCGACACCAACCTCACGGGCGTTTTCAACACCGTTCACCCAATTTGGCCGGGTATGCGTGAGCGCAAGTTTGGCCGCATTGTGGTTATCTCCTCGATCAACGGTCAAAAAGGTCAGTTCGGTCAGGTGAACTATGCCGCGACCAAAGCGGGTGACCTCGGCATCGTGAAATCGCTGGCCCAAGAAGGCGCACGTTTCGGCATCACCGCAAACGCAATCTGCCCAGGCTACATCGCGACAGAAATGGTTATGGCTGTTCCGGAAAAAGTGCGTGAAGCCATCATTGGCCAGATCCCGACAGGTCGTCTGGGCGAGCCAGAAGAAATCGCGCGTTGCGTGAAATTCCTCGTCGAAGACGACGCGGGCTTTGTAAACGGCTCGACCATTTCCGCGAACGGCGGACAGTTCTTCGTCTAATCACTTGCGCGACTGATTTTATTAGTCAAATTGGGCCGGTCACAATGATTGGCCCTTTTCATGTCTAAAAACTCCTACACAGCAGTCGGATTTATCGCGGTCCTTTTGTGGGCGCTTCTCGCGCTATTCACCGTCGGATCGGCCCCCGTGCCGCCGTTTCTGATGAACGCGCTCTGCTTTGCGATCGGCGGGGGGATTGGTGTCATCTGGTTGCTTGCAACGGGCGGCTTGTCGCAACTTCGCCGCGTTCCAATGCGGGTCTATCTCATCGGAACGGCAGGTCTGTTCGGCTATCATTTTTTGTATTTTTCGGCCCTAAGAATGGCCCCCGCCGCTGAGGCGGGCCTGATAGCATACCTTTGGCCACTCTTGATCGTCTTGTTCTCTGGTCTTTTGCCGGGGGAGCACTTGAAACGCGGTCACATTATCGGAGGTGTGATCGGATTCGCGGGCGCAGTTTTGATCGTCGCGCAAGGTGTGACTGGGTTTAATGCTGACGCATTGCCCGGATATGGATTGGCGTTCCTCTGTGCGCTCACATGGTCAGGGTATTCGGTCGTATCTCGCAGTTTCGGGGCGGTTCCGACAGCATCGGTTGTTGTGTTCTGCCTCGCCACAGCAATCCTGTCAGGGGTCGCGCACGTCGCATTGGAAGACACGATCTGGCCGACCACCACGCTCGGATGGCTGTCAGTCATTGGGCTCGGCGTTGGCCCCGTCGGGATCGCGTTTTTTGTTTGGGATGTGGGTGTGAAAAAAGGCGACATCCAATTGCTTGGTGTCGCCTCCTATGCTGCGCCTGTTCTCTCCACATTGGCGCTTGTTGTAGCGGGGATGGCAGCCCCGACTTGGACTGTGTTACTTGCCGCTGCCCTAATTACCGGAGGCGCGGCACTGGCCGCACAAGCGAGCCGTAGGCCTTAGTGGGTTGTGAGGCGCGTAATTTCCTCTTTGACCATCAACTTCTGTTTCTTGAGACGGCTAATCTCTGATGCGTCAATTGCCGGACTGCGCTGTGCACTTTCTACGGCCGCAGAGAGGTTCTGGTGTTTCTTCCTCAGTTCCTCGATGTGCGAACTTAGGCTCATAGTCGTCTCCTCTGTTGTGATGGTTACGACTCGATTGCAGCACAGTTTTACAAAACTGTCACGCGGCGCTGCGGCATTTTTCGAGATCGGTCGTTTTCCGCCGATCCTGCGCAATTAAATTAACAAATTATGCTCAATTCAGCGCCATCTCGTAAAATAGCGGTGGCTTTGGACGTATAGCTTTCGCCGTCAGGTGTATGGCTCTCTCCGACATGCATGACAAAGGGCGGAGCGAGCTGGAAGGCCGCCCGCCCATTCTTGCGCGCTTGGATGATAAAGAGGCCTGCGCTACGGCCATTACGGGCCGCGATAGGCTGCACGATGATCGAGCCCAGACAGGTCTGAACAGCGTTCAGCACTTCGGGTAAACGGTCGATTCGTTGGATAAGTGTGAAATAGCCCTTCGGCGCGAGGCGCTTTGCGCCGATCGTCACCCAATCCGCCAAAGGGGTATCCCCGCCGAGTGCGGTATCCCGACCAAGGTCAGTCGCGGCAGTAGATGCCGTGCGATCATAGTAGGGTGGGTTCATGATGACGTGATCGAATTGCTGATTTCTGAGGTCCGCAGGTAGGGCCCGAAGGTCGGCGGTGATCACATCTAATGGCGCTTTGTTCTCGGCGGCATTTTTGCGCGCCAGTTCCGCATACTCTGGCTGTAATTCGACGCCAGTGATCGACAGTTCTGCAACCCGCGCTGAAAGACACAGGCTCGCCGTGCCTACGCCGCAGCCAAGTTCTAATACGGTTTGGCCTGATTTTGCTGGAACAGCAGCGGCGAGCAGAACGGGATCAACGCCAGCGCGGTAGCCATTGATCGGCTGCCAGACCCTAATCTTACCATTCAGAAAGTTATCGCAGCTAAGGTCAGTCACAGGCCCAAATCGATTTCATTGTCGCGTAAAACGGCAGTTGCGATGAAATGATCGGCATCGCGCACCATAATGCGGCGCGGCAAAATGCCGAGGCTTCCGTCGAGGACGCTCATATTTACGTCAAACTCGAAGCAGTCTATACCCTCACCGTCTAAGAGCACCTTTGCAAAGGCGATCACAGTGGGGTCGGTTGTGCGTAAAAGCTCTTTCATACCCAAAGACGTAAGGCGGGAAACCGACTTTGCCAATAGCGCCGTGGAGCCTGTGATGAGCCTCGATGTAACTGCCACCAAACCGCATGAACGTCTGGCAGAGGCGCTGGCGCCTGAAATGGAAGCCGTGAACCTGATGATCCGTGATCGGATGTCGTCGGAACACGCGCCCCGTATTCCTGAAGTGACTGCCCACTTGATCGAAGCTGGCGGAAAACGTTTGCGCCCGATGCTGACGCTCGCGGCGGCGAAACTCTGCGGTTACGAGGGTCCGTATCACATTCATTTGGCGACAACGGTCGAGTTCATTCATACAGCGACCTTGCTGCACGATGACGTTGTCGACGAAAGTGATCAGCGTCGTGGGCGTCCGACGGCGAACCTTTTGTGGGATAACCAGTCGTCCGTTCTGGTCGGAGATTATCTGTTCTCGCGCTCGTTCCAGATCATGGTCGAAACGGGATCGATCCGCGTTTTGGGCATACTTGCTGATGCGTCTGCGACAATTGCTGAGGGCGAGGTGCTTCAGCTCACCGCAGCACGTGATCTGTCCACGACCGAAGATACTTATCTGAAAGTGATCCGTGGTAAAACGGCAGCGCTGTTCTCTGCGGCCACTCAGGTCGGCGCGGTGATTGCTGGCGCAGATGAGAGCGTCGAGAAAGCGCTATACGATTATGGCGACGCCTTGGGCATTGCGTTCCAAATGGTTGACGATTTGCTCGACTACGGTGGAACCGAGGCGATCGGTAAGAACATCGGCGATGACTTCCGCGAACGGAAGTTGTCACTGCCGTTGATCAAAGCGGTCGCGAAATCGGATGCGGACGAGATGGCGTTTTGGACGCGCACCATCGCGAAGGGCAAGCAAGTCGAAGGCGACCTAGAGGCGGCACTCGACATCATGCGCAAGCATGGTGCGCTCGATGACACTCGCGATGAGGCGTTGCAGTGGGCTGCGAAAGCTAAAGCATGTCTTGCGGAAGTCCCCGCACACGACATCCGCGATATGCTGTCGGATATCGCTGACTACGTGGTTGCACGGATCAGCTAAGTAGCGGGGTGGGGACAACCCACCAACTTTGCTCTCGAATTTGGATCATGCGGGCAACCTGACGGGCGGCCCCCATATCCTTGACCACCGCCACGCAAGTCGCACCTGACCCTGACATCCCTGCCCAAAGAACGGCGCGTTGCTGGCGCATTATGGCGAGCGCTTTGTCAATTTCTGGGGCAACTGCAGCGGCAGGTTTATGAAGGTCGTTCCGCTGCTCATGCAGCCAGTCCGTAAACCCATTGAGCGTCACGCCAACTGGCAGTTCACCCATAGCCGGGTTTGTTTTCTGCGTTAGCCCCCGAAAGGCTTCGGGCGTTGGCACTTCGACATTTGGATTGACGAGGACGAGTGCCGCGCGGGGCAGGGCGGTAAAATCGCTCAGCTCCTCACCGATCCCAGCCATGCGGCAGGGTGTCGGGGCACGTAGGCAAACAGGAACATCGGCACCAAGGGCAAGGACCGCAGGGTCGTCATGCGCCAATGGTTCAACATCCCACAGCTCGGCCAAAAGTTTTAGCGTTGCGGCCGCATCAGACGACCCGCCACCAATACCCGCAGCATGGGGGAGGTTCTTTTCAAGATGGAGGTGCGCACCCATCGTCACGCCGCGCTCACGGCGGAGGGCCTCGGCGGCTTTCAGAACGAGGTTGCTTCCGTCGACGGGCACACCTTCGGCAAAATGTCCCGTTACCGTTAGTCGCATATCGACAGCACGAGTGGCCGAGATGACGTCGCCGACCTCGGCAAAAACGACCAAGCTATCGAGCAAATGATACCCATCGTCCCGCTGGCCAGTGACATGCAGGGTCAGGTTTATCTTTGCAGGTGCTGTTGTCTTAATTGTCGCCACGGGCCACCGATAATGGGTCTTTGCCTTCTTCAATCATCACCGCATCCAAACCAATCGCAAGTTTTCGGCGGATACGGGTAGCTTCGCCTTCTTCGGGATCAAATGACAGCGCACGCTGCCACTGGAATTGTGCTTCGAGTTTGCGACCCACGACCCAAAGAGCATCGCCCAAGTGATCATTCACCACAGGATCGGTTGCTTCCAGTTCGCTCCCTCGTTCGAGGACGGGCACCGCTTCTTCGTACCGTCCAAGTTTGAACAAGGCCCAGCCAAGGCTGTCAATGATCGCGCCATTGTTGGGTTGGGCTGCAACGGCTTGTTCGATGAGCGACAAGGCTTCGTCGAGCTTCTCGCCGCGATCGACGAGCGAATAGCCGAGGTAATTCAGCACTGACGGATGACCAGGGCGCAAATCGAGCGCGGCGCGAAAATCGCTTTCGGCATCATCCCAGCGGTCCAGCCGTTCGCGTGAAATCCCGCGTGCGAAATAGATGAACCACGCGCTAGAGGCATCTTCGCCGTAGAGGTCGAGTGCGGTCGTGTAGACGCTGTCGGCCTGTTTGTAGTCCTCAACCCGACGCAAAGAGTCGCCCAAAGTCGCAGCGACGTAGCCGGACTCTGGATAGGTGCGAGCCAATTGCTGCAACACCTCAATGGCGGCATCATTGCGTCCATCCGCTTCGAGGACAGCCGCGCGGCCGATCTCTGCATCGAGGAATGCGGGGTCTTCGGGTGAGATCATCGCGAAGGTCGCACTGGACAGGTCATAGCGGCCCAAGGCGTCGTAGAGTTCCGCCGTGGTCAGGATCGCGTCTGAACGTGTCGGGGCCAGTTCATGTGCGGCCCACGAATAAGCGAGGGTGTAGGCCTCGGGCGCTTCGTCTTGGATGGCGACGGCGACTGTCAGGAACACTTCGGCAAGGCCTTCTTTGGGGTTAGTGATCCCGTCGAAAGGCACGGTTTCGCCTGCAGTTAGGCGTGCCAGAAGGTCTTGTATCGCGGTGTCGCTGCCCGATGGGTCGGCTCGAGATAACAGCGCAATCGCATCGTCGGTGCGGCCTAGCTGTCCCAAAACCTGCGCTTGCGCGATCAACGCGCGGGTGTTTCGCAACATGCTGGTGTTTGCGGGATCGCCGAACAGGTTTTCGGCCCCTTCGAAATCACCGACATAGGCCAGCGCGAGCGCTTTTTGGTAGGATCCAAATGCGGTTAACCCTTCGGTTGCGATGATCGCATCGAACCCTTCAATCGCGTCGCGCACGTTTCCTTGGGCCAATGCACCCCAAGCCTGAACGGCTCCGTCGATCATATCGCTGACGGCTAGTCCAGTCTCGAGGTCCGACTGCACCTTTTTCCAACGATCCGCTTTGATATGATCAAGCATCACGACCATATTCGCGATTTGGCTCAGGTTTCCTTGGCTTGTTAGGAGCTGCGCAAACGGTAACGCTGCTTCGAAATCACCGAGTGCCACGAGCGACGACATGGCGCTATCTGCCATGCCGATATTCTCGGGGTCGATTGCCAATACGCGTTGATAATATTCCGCCGCCTGTTCGAAATCGCCAGCCGCAAAGGCCCGCTGTGCTGCGAGGTAAGGGCCTGACAAGCTATCTGCCTGAGACGGCAAAGGTGCCAAACCGATATTCGCCACAGTGAGCAGCATCAGACCGAACGTGCGAATTTTCACGAAGCAGCGCCCCTTATCCAGAAGTTTCAAAGACATGGTAAAGAAATGGCCCGCCGCCTGCAATCAGACGACGGGCCAAATGGGCGTGATCTCGCGGATGTGAGATTACATATTCGGGTAGTTCGGTCCGTCGCCACCCTGCGGGACAGTCCAGTTGATGTTCTGGGACGGGTCTTTGATGTCGCAGGTTTTGCAGTGAACACAGTTCTGGAAGTTCACTTGGAACTTCGGACCGTCTTCGCCCTCAAGGACCTCGTAGACACCAGCAGGGCAATAGCGCTGCGCAGGCTCGTCGAACTTGGGCAGGTTAACCGAGATCGGAACCGAGGCGTCTTTCAGCTGAAGGTGGCAAGGCTGCGACTCTTCGTGGTTGGTAAAGCTGAAAGACACGTTGGTCAGGCGGTCAAACGACAGAACGCCATCGGGTTTCGGGTAGTCGATCTTCTGGTGCTTCGACGCTTCTTCGGTCGAGGCAGCGTCGGGTTTGCCGTGACGCAGGGTGCCAAAGAACGAGAAGCCGAGCGTGTTGGTCCACATGTCCAAACCGCCCAACGCCAGACCACCCAAGAGACCGTATTTCGACCACATCGGCTTCACGTTGCGGACCTTCTTGAGGTCTTTGCCGATCACGCCTTCGCGGACGCGAGTATCGTAGTCTGCCAGCACATCGCCTGAACGACCCGCTTGGATCGCTGCGAATGCGGATTCCGCCGCCTCAATGCCCGAATGCATCGCGTTGTGGTTACCCTTAATGCGCGGCACGTTGACGAGGCCCGCCGAACAACCGAGCAGCGCACCACCGGGGAACGCAGTCTGCGGGATTGACTGATAGCCGCCTTCAGAAATCGCACGAGCACCGTAGGCCACGCGTTTACCGCCTTTTAGCAGTTCGGCCACCATCGGGTGGTGCTTGAACCGCTGGAATTCCATGTACGGGAACAGGTGCGGGTTTTTGTAGTTCAGGTGAACCACGAAGCCGACGTAAACCTGATTGTTGTCGAGGTGGTAGATGAACGAACCGCCGCCAGCTTCGGACCCCAGAGGCCAGCCCATCGTGTGGGTCACGGTGCCTTCTTTGTGCTTGGCTGGATCGATCTCCCAAATCTCTTTCATGCCGATGCCGAACTTTTGCGGGCAGTGGCCTTTGGAAAGGTCGTATTTCGCCATAACTTCTTTGGAGAGCGAGCCGCGCACGCCTTCGGAGAGGAAGACGTATTTGCCGCGAAGCTCCATCCCCGGCTCGGTGTTTGGACCGTAGGAGCCGTCAGCCTCAAGGCCGAAAACGCCAGCAACAACGCCAGCGACTTCGCCGTTTTCGCCGTAGACCAGTTCCGAACAGGACATGCCTGGGAAAATTTCGACGCCCAGTTCTTCGGCCTGTTCTGCCATCCAGCGGCAGACGTTCGCCATCGACACGATGTAGTTGCCGTGGTTGTTCATGAGCGGCGGCATCGCAGCGTTCGGTAGGCGGATACCGCCAGCTTCGCCGAGGAAGTAGAAGTTGTCTTCTTTGACTTCGGTTTTGATCGGCGCGCCTTTGGCTTTCCAATCAGGCATCAGGCGATCAAGACCAGAGGTGTCCAGAACCGCACCCGACAGGATGTGCGCCCCAACCTCAGAGCCCTTTTCCAGAACGACGACGCTCAGGTCGGCATCCAGTTGTTTCAGACGGATCGCGGCCGAAAGCCCAGCAGGGCCGGCACCGACGATCACAACATCATAGTCCATTGCTTCGCGTTCGATGGCGGTCATGGCATTTCCTTTTGTTCTCAGCGCGACGCGCTTGGGTAACATTCTTTCGCAAAAGGACTAAACTAGACGCAACTCTTGGGCAATCACGACACGGCGTTATTTTGCTGCATTGCGACATTTGGACGGGGTGTCGACGTTAAAATATCGCGGGCCTTTATCCGTCTTATGGTAGAGCGGCGCGTTATATGCGACCGTTATCCCCTTAAACGCCTTGGCTTATTGATTTCTTGTAGCTTTAATCGATATGCGGGGCTATTGACTTTTGACCTGCCCGATAGGTTATGGGCAAGAGAACACGACAGACGTGCGACGGAGTAAATTATGGAAAAGATCCCGCTGACTCGGGCCGGTTTTGACAAGATTGACGCTGAACTCAAACACCTCAAATCGGTGGAGCGTCCAGCTATCATTCAGGCCATTGCCGAAGCGCGTGCGCTGGGCGATCTTTCCGAGAACGCAGAGTATCACTCTGCCAAAGAAAAGCAGTCGTTCATCGAGGGGCGCATTAAAGAACTCGAAGGCGTTCTGTCCCTTGCTGAAGTTATTGATCCGTCGAAACTGTCGGGCACAATCAAATTCGGCGCGACCGTTGAGCTGGTCGATGAAGACACTGACGAAGAGAAGAAATATCAGATCGTTGGTGAATACGAGGCTGATCTTGAGAACGGCAAGTTGAACATCAAATCGCCGCTCGCTCGCGCTTTGATCGGTAAAGACGAAGGTGACAGCGTCGAAGTGCGCACACCTGGCGGTGACCGTAGCTACGAAATTCTGTCGGTCCTCTTCGTTTAACGCTGGAAGGCGGCACGCCATGGGCACTGGTCTAGGCAAAGCTAAAGAAACCCAAGACGAACCCCGCTCTCTTTCGAGTGCGGAGCTGATTGGCTATTCGGTCACGTTCATTTGGCTCGTCGGTGCGGGCGCGTTTTTCTATTTTGCGCCGTCGAATGGCGACGGGTCGATGGATAGCTTGCGCTTTGTCATGACGCTCGTTGCGCTGTTTCTGCCTGTGGCGGTGATTTGGGTCGCAGCCAGCGCCGCGCGGACCGCGCGCATCTACCGCGAAGAAACAGAACGCCTGCGTAGTTCCATAGATGACATGCGTCAGGCGTTGTTTGCTGAACGTGAGGCGAAGTCCAAAGCGATCACAGGGCAGGTCGAAGAAAAACTGGCCGCAATTGCGCAGTCTGCCCAGAAAACAGAGACGGTATTGGCGACGTTTTCGTCGGCCCGCCAACAGGGCCGTGTACAACTGCCCTTGGCCAAGCCTGAACCGTCCGACGATCAGCCCAGCCTCGCCTTGGGGACCACCGCAGAAGAGCTGCAACCGCCGCTTTCGAATGCGATGTTGATCCGTGCGATCAATTTCCCAGAATCGGATCAGGATGCTGACGGGTTTGCTGCCCTTCGTGCTGCGCTCAAGGACCGTCAAGCCCGACAGCTGGTTCAGGCGAGCCAAGATGTCCTTACGCTCTTGTCCCAGGACGGTATCTACATGGACGACATGCGGCCCGACCGTGCTCGTCCAGAAATTTGGCGCCGCTTTGCTAAAGGTGAACGCGGTCGTGCAACAGCCGTTTTGGGCGGTATTCGCGATCGGTCCTGTCTGGCACTGACCTCGGCTCGTATGCGCGAGGATGCTATTTTCCGCGATGCCGCGCACCATTTCTTACGTCGTTTTGATCAGATGCTTGTGGCGTTCGAACCGCAAGCCACGGATGAGGAAATCGCAGCACTGTCAGAAACCAGAACTGCGCGGGCCTTTATGCTTGTGGGCCGTGTGACTGGCGCGTTTGACTGATCAATTTCGTGATCGTCGAGGGGTTGTAAAACTCCGAGTTTGAATAAATGATCAAATTCGACGTTTCACATTCTGGTTGATCATTATGCTCTCCACTTCGCGTGCATTGGCCTATCGTCAAGGTTTGACTGGCGGTTTGCCTTTCATGTTCGTCGTCGTTCCTTTTGGCCTCTTGTTCGGCGTTGTTGCGATGGATGCGGGGCTCACGCTGACGCAAACCATGGGCATGACGATGCTTGTGATCGCGGGGGCCGCCCAGTTTACGGCGTTGCAAATGATGGTCGATAACGCGGGGCTTTGGTTGATCATTGCCGCGGCGTTAGCGGTGAACCTGAGGATGGCGATGTATTCCGCCGCTCTTGTGCCGCATCTGGGTAAGGCTCCACTGTGGCAGCGTGCACTGATCGCCTACATGAATTTCGATCAAACTTATGCGGTTGCCAGCATTGCCTACGAGCAAAATCCAGAGTGGCCCGTAGAACGCAAGGTTACCTTCTTTTTTGGTGTCGCCACTCCGATTGTTCCGACTTGGATTGCGGCGACATTGGTTGGGGCGCTGATTGGTAAAGCTATTCCTACGGAACTTGGCATCGACTTCATACTGCCGATCACCTTTATCGCGCTGGTTGGGCCAATGCTAAGAACGGTGCCGCAGATGATCGCGGCATCGGTGTCAGTGGCGGTTGGACTTATACTCTCTGGCTTGCCGTCAGGGATGGGGCTTTTGATCGCGGCGGCCTGCGCCATGGCCGCAGGGGCCGCGGTGGAGATTTGGCAAGAAAAACGGAGCGCGACATGGCTGTAGATGCAGTGCTGGTTTGGACGGTCATCGCCATTTTGGCCGTCGGGACATTTCTGATCCGATTTTCATTCTTGGGACTCATCGGTGATCGCCCCTTGCCACCCATCGTCGTTCGGTTGTTGCGGTTCACGCCAGTGGCTGTTCTGCCCGCACTCGTCGCGCCACAGGTGCTTTGGCCGAATGCGACCGATGGCCAGACCGATCCCGTTCGAATGCTTGCCGCCTTGACCACGCTGGCTGTAGGGATGGTGACGCGTAAGGTTCTTCCTGCGATTGTCGCGGGGAGTGCGGTGCTGATTATCGGCCTACAGCTTAGCGCAGCGGGTTAACCTGAATTTGGTAGAGCACCTGCGCGTTGTCGTCGGAATCATCCTCACGCACTTCACGTGTCCGAACGCCAGGCAATTTACCGAATTGCGTTTCCAACGTTTCAGGAAAGAACGTGACGCGGATGTGTTCAAACCCCGGTAGGGATTTTAGTATGGCCGAGGTCGACCGTGCGCAATTGGCTTTCTGCACGGCACCGTGTGTCATCACCGCCCGAAGCGCACGTTCCGCAACATCGGCAGAGACATCAAGCTCTTGGACAACGGTGTAGAACGTCGCGCGGGAATGGTAAGAAATGTAATAGTCTTCGATCTGTGGCGTGACACCGATGATGACATCGTTGCGTTCAGGGATCGAAGGATGTTTGAACGATCCAGCGGGGTCCCAAATGACCCGTTCGGATGCATTGACCATGAGGCTCGTATGGGCGCCGCGGCCGGAACCTACGTTGCGCATGGTCATAAGGGTAAGGCGGGGCGGGCCATCGTGATGATAGCGCATGCTGGCAACCTGATTGTCAGGAGCCCAAACGGGTTCGGCGGCGCAGCCAGCCAATGCCAGCGGCGCGCCTATCAAAAATGATCGCCGATCCATCAATGCGCGCCCCCAAAGCGCGAAATTTGTGACTTGCTGATTAGCCGTTAATCAGAGCAAGCAAAACCAGTGCGACAATGCAGATCGTCGCGACGCGGGTTGAGAATTTTACGAAGCCTTCAAAGGTTGCTTCGTGTGTGCTGGCGTCCATGGTGCCGTGCTTGTGTTCAGCCATGTGAGGCTCCTTCTCGAATTCTGTTCGCTTTGCGCGTGGATAGACGATTCAATTCTGTCTGTCACGATGTCAAAATGTCCATCATGACGTCGTTTCGAGGTCTTTCGCCAATTCAAACCCGATCCGCGTGGGCTCTGCTTGCTCGGTTGGTTTCGGAAGGGCCATCAACATCACGTTTAGCTGCGCCACATGCTGGATCAATTGAGTGCGTGTACCCGTGTCGGTGCTGCCGTAGAACGTCACGATATCAGGGTCGAAATACCCCAAACCTTCAATCCGCATCACGCCTGCGTCCGAGCCAGTAAAGCCCATCGCAACTTCTTGGTCCGCATTAAGCTGGTTTTCGAAGTTCTGAATATACAGGATTAGGCGTTCATAAGCCCACCGCGCTGCGCTTTTTTCTTCACCATTACCTTGAAGATTGGATGGGATCTGCGTCGGTGTTGCGGACTGAGCATTAGGACTGAGATGGACCTCATGAAGTGCGGGTAGGACTGCGTTCTCGGCATATTCCGCCGAAGTTTCGATTGTGTCGGAAAGTTCGCTCATTGGTGCCCCCATTGTCAGAGGTAACACTAGCCTTCTCTGCCCAGAGGTCTAGACCCGTTGCCAGAGCCACGCGCCATCGGGGCCCATTTCACGGGTCACTCGACCTTGTTTCAAAAGGTGATTGAGATGGGCAACCGTTTCGACAAAGGCCAGTCCGTATTGATCGCCAGTAATCTCGCGCTTGAACAGCGGGATAAAGCAGTCTCCGCCGACGCGGGGTGTCGATAGGTGCTCCTCGATGCGACTTAGCGCTCCTGCGTGGTTTTCGATCAATTGCTGAAGCCGAGTGGGCAGTCCGTAGTAAGGCAATTTGTGCCCACCCAGAACGAAATGGTCATGGCTGGCAATCTGCGCGAACTGACGGCAGGATCGCAGCCATTCGCCCAACGGATCGCCGTCTGGTTCTGTCGGGTAGACGCCGATATTCGGGCTAATGGATGGCAGCAGTTGATCGCCACCCAGAACGAGGGCGTCATTGCGGCTCCAGAACGTTGCGTGTTCTGGTGCGTGGCCGTCGCCCATCCGTATGTCCCACGTGCGCCCACCCATGGTGATCGTCTCACCATCGCAAATGCGCGTGTAGCCTGCGGGTAGCGGCAAAACGCAGTCGGCAAAGTTAAACGGACGTTCTGTTTCGCGCTGCTCAAGAACCTCAGCCGCCATCCCATTACGCCGATAAAAAGCGAGGTTATGGGCCGAGTAGTTGGATTGCTCATCCATGGTGAGCATACGCGTCAAAAGGTAAGCCGTGCGAGGCATGACAAGTTCCGCCCCGAGGTCCGATAGCCATCCAGCCAAACCCACATGGTCGGGATGGTGGTGGGTCAGAACGACCCGCGTGATCGGCTTGCCGGCCAAAGGCCCTGCCATCGCGGCTTCCATCGCGGCACGACATTTCCGCGTGTTGATGCCAGCGTCAATGAGGGTCCAGCCATCACCTTCGTCCAGCGCGTAGACATTCACATGGTCGAGCGCCATCGGCAGCGGAAGGCGAATCCATAGGACGCCTTCCGCTACTTCGATAGCCGCGCCATTTTCAGGCGGTGTTTCGTGCGGGTAGCGGATCAGGCTTTTGCTGCCGTCCATTACGCTGCCAGATCGTCTGGCGAGATCGCCATAAGATCATCGCTGCCTTCGCGCACGTGAGCGCAGAGGCTGACATGTTCGGGCAGCAGGCGTTTGATGTAGAATGCCGCCAGTTTCTTACGGGTTTCGTCGCCCTTAAGAGCCGCGGTCAGGTGGTAGTGGCCACCCAGCACACGTGCGAACGCACGTAGATAAGGAACAGACACGGCAAAGCGATCCGTCAAGTCTTGGCCGACCAACCATTCCGTTGTCTCGCGAAGCGTCTCTGCAGATTGCCAGACAGCTTCGGCGAGTTCAGGTAGGCTCGCTTTTGCGGCATCTGCACCTGCTTCGACCTCGTCGAGTAGGCGATAGGCCGCGTCACCGCCGTCCATCATTTTGCGTCCAACAAGGTCCATGGCCTGAATGCCGTTGGTGCCTTCATAAATCGCGGTCACACGAACATCGCGCAAATACTGGGCTGCGCCTGTTTCTTCGACAAAACCCATGCCGCCGTGAACTTGGATGCCCGTATTGGCCACATCAATACCAACATCTGTGCCGAACGCCTTTGCAATCGGGGTGAGTAGGGCCGCGCGGGCCTTCCATTTTTCGTCATTCGTAGCGATGCCCATGTCAATCGCGGCGCCACACGCCAGTGCAATCGTGCGTGCGGTAAAGATTTCGGCCTTCATCGTTGCCAGCATACGGCGCACATCGGGGTGTTCGACGATGGTGCCAGTGCCGCCAACTTTACCCTGTTTGCGGTCCATCGCGTAGGCCAAAGCAGCTTGATAAGCGGCTTCGGCGATCCCGATCCCTTGGGTGCCGACACCCAAGCGAGCGTTATTCATCATGGTGAACATCGCCGCCATGCCACCGTTTTCGGGGCCGACCAACCAGCCACGCGCACCTTCATAGCTCATTACAGCAGTTGGCGAACCGTGAAGACCGAGTTTGTGTTCAAGGCTCACAACGCGCAGGTTATTGCGTTCACCCAAAGTGCCGTCCGCGTTCGGGATGAATTTGGGAACGATAAAGAGGCTGATGCCTTTGGTGCCAGGAACACCATCGGGCAAGCGGGCCAAAACAAGATGGCAGATGTTTTCGCTGAAATCGCTATCACCCCAAGTGATGTAGATTTTCTGCCCCGTGATCGCAAAGCTGCCGTCGCCCAGCGGTTCCGCTTTGGATGACAGCGCGCCAACGTCAGAACCAGCTTGCGGTTCGGTCAGGTTCATCGTCCCTGTCCATTCGCCCGAAATCAGTTTCGGCAAATACAGTTCTTTGATCTCATCGCTTGCGTGATGTTCCAGCGCTTCAATCTGGCCTTGGGTCAGGAGCGGATTGAGGTGGAGGGACAGACAAGCACCCGACAGCATGTCATTGATTGCTGTGCCGATCGTAACAGGAAGCCCCATACCGCCGTGTTCAGGGTTCGCACATACGCCGATCCAGCCTCCTTCGGCGATGGCAGAAAAGGCCTCAGCGAAACCGGGGGAGGTGCGAACGATGCCGTTTTCCAGCTTTGCAGGGTGCAGATCACCATTGCGCTGGACGGGATAGATGACCTCATCACAGAGCTTGCCCGCTTCGCCTAGGATTGCGTCGACCAGATCAGGTGTGGCCTCTTCGTATTTGTCTGTTTGCGCAACCGCGTCAAAATCGACAATGTGATCCATGATGAACCGAAAATCGGAAACGGGGCTACGATACGGCATCTGATGTCCTTCACTTCACGGGATTGGCCAAAGAATGGTCAGTCTATTCCACTTTATCAAAGAGTAGGGTAGCCATGCCCTCCGACCCCGCAACTGAAACGCAGCGTCATGACCACCGTGAAGACCATACTACTTTCGTCCAAAAGTGATGATTTGACCCGTGCCGCCCAGATTTGGCGTGAGGGAGGGCTGGTCGCGTTCCCAACGGAAACGGTCTACGGGCTGGGCGCAGATGCGCGGAACGATCATGCCGTTGCGCAGATTTACGCGGCCAAAGGGCGCCCGTCGTTTAACCCTTTAATTGTGCACGTTCCTGATGTGGAGACGGCCCGTCGCTATGTTACGTTCTCTGCAGAAGCTGAGGTTCTGGCCGCGCAATTTTGGCCTGGCGCTTTGACGTTGGTTCTGCCGATGCGGGCAGATGCGGGTATTTCACCGCTCGTGACTGCGGGCCTTGAAACGTTAGCGATCCGTGTGCCCCAAGGTGATATCGCGCAGGGTGTTTTGCGTGCTTTCGACGGACCTGTCGCGGCACCATCAGCGAACCCATCGGGTCGCGTCAGCCCGACATCGGCTTCCCACGTGATTGCTGGCTTGTCGGGCCGAATTGATGCCGTCATCGACGGTGGACAATGCGGTGTTGGCGTCGAGTCCACAATTGTCGGCTGTGTCGGTGAACCCGCGTTGTTGCGGTTGGGCGGTGTCCCTGCTGAGGCTATCGAGGCCGCGCTGGGCCGTCCCCTAGTCCCTGCGGGAGAGGGAATCGTCGCGCCGGGGCAACTCGCGTCACATTATGCGCCCGAAGGCACCATGCGTTTGAACGTGACTGAACCACAGCCAGACGAAACCCTTCTGGGATTCGGCCCAGTTGAGGGCGCGGCACTGTCGTTGTCTGAAACGGGTGATTTGGTCGAAGCCGCGGCGAACCTCTTTGAGTGCTTGCATCGACTGAACGCACTGGGGGCCGCAAAGATTGCGGTGTCGCCCGTGCCTGACGTTGGGCTGGGTCGCGCGATCAATGATCGCCTTGCTCGCGCAGCTGCCCCACGGGACTAACGCAATCTCAGCCGAGGTTGTTCTTTTCGATATACATCCGAAGCTCTTCGGCCTCGTGACGCGCATCGCGTAGGCCGTCCATGGCTGCGCGCAACTCTGCCTCGGTCTGCGCCAGTTGGTTGGTGATCTCTGCCTCGCGCTGTTGCAGGTAGGTGATCGCCTGATCGCGGGTTTCTTCGGCTTCGTGCAGGGCCTGCGCCATGCGGTCCAATTCACCGATTTCGGCTTTGGTCACGCGAGTGAAGCGGTTGATCAGCCAGCTTGCGAACCATCCCAAAGAGAAGGCCACAAACAGGATGACTGCCGTTGCAAAGATAAGCTCGGTTCTGTTCATGACGTGTCCCTTATTCGGCGGCTTTGTCGGCGGGGGCGCTCTCGGTCACGGGCGCGGTTTCGTCGGTTGGCGTTTCGGTCGCATCAGGCTCCGCTGTAGCGTCCTCGGTCGGTTCGGGCTGAACCAAGTGGAATTCGATACGGCGGTTTGCTTCGCGGCCTTCTTCGGTGTCGTTGTCGGCGATCGGATCGGCCTCACCATATCCTTTGGCTGTGAAGCTAGAGGTGATGATGCGGCGCATACGCAGCGCTGACACAACAGATTCGGCGCGATTCTGGCTGAGCCTTGCGTTCATCTCTTCGCTGCCTTGGCTATCCGTATAGCCAGCGATTTCAAGTTCAATATCGACGCACTGGCTTAGGATTTCCGCGATGTCGTCCATCACAGGAAGCGTGTCAGTGGTGAGCGTCGCAGAACCAGGATCAAAGGTAATTTTGCGATTTTCGGTGACGACATTGATTTGTGCAACGCAGTCTTCGGACGACGGTGTTTCCACGACGAGGTCGAGCTGCGGTACATATTCGACATCGACACTAAAGGTCGCGTCCGACCCAAACTTCTCGACCAGAAGGCCCGAAATATTGGCAGAGGCTTCTTCGTCACCAGTTTGACCAGTGATCAAAATCGTGTCGGATTGGATGATCACGGTACCGTTCGACAGGTTCGACAATGCATCTAAGCCAGCCAGAACGCGGACTTGCCATCCAGCGGGCAGTCCCTCGCTATCGACCAACGTGCCCATGACGACCTCATCACCAGCGAATTTTGCCCGCGCGTAGTTTTCGATAACCATATTTGTCAGGTCATCTGGCACGCGGCCGCTGAGGTCCAGTTTGGAGTCTTCGCTCAGTGTCGCAATGAATTGCTCGGGACCATCGTCGCCATTTTCCGTCGTAGTCGGTAGATGGGCTGTGAGTGCGAATAACTCAGGCAGAGCGTTGTCCAAACGACCGATGACGTCGTCGAAAGTCGCCTGATCTGTATTAACTGGCGCGGTCACGGTGACGTCGGCGTCCGAAACGGTCAGTGTCCCGCCGCCTAGCTCGCCCAACGCATTGATCGATTGCGAGACAGCATCGCCCCACGTGCGCGATGGAACGCCCAAAGCCAAGGTGCACGAATCGCGCCCCTCGTAGCCGTTTGCATGGGCTGCGGTCAGGATTTTGTCGCGCGACGCTGCCGTATCTGCTGTGCAGGCTTCAAACCGTGCGCCGTTTTCGTCGATGATGAAGCGCGTGATGTAGGGGGACACAACGGGACGCGGTGCGGTGATTGTCAGAGCAAGTGCTACATTGTCCGGTTTTAGCGACCTGATCCGTTGCTCTAGATCGCGTCGTTGATCGCCACTGTCTGCACTGGCGTTGATTGTCACTGATCCAGCACTGACAGAGATTTTAGAGCGAGGAAGGACCTCCAGCGCCCGCAGAGCAAAGTTCACAGCGCTCCGCCAGCCTTCTGGAACAGGATAATCCGCACCCTCAAGAAGGTCCGTCACAGTGCTGCCTTTTGCTGCGGTCGCGATACGGCCATTCAAGTTCTGCCGATCCGTTGACGCGGGGATAAGCCCAATCAGCGACACGCCGCTGTCGTTGCGCAGGATTTCGATGGCAAAATCAGGTGCCTCAATGCCGGTCTGATTGGCAACGCCCATATTGCTGATCACGCGACTTGCATCAACCACACCACCCGCCGCGTTCACAGCCCGCAGGCGGAACACTTCGTCAGGGGCTTCGCCTTCGAGCACGACCTGAAGGCCATCGCCGATCACGCGAACCCATCCTAGATCAGCATCGAGCAGGGCTTCTTGAACGGCGAGCGTGGATTTGTCTTCGAGAAGGTGCACGGCACTCTGCGCGCCCAAGGTTGCAATCAGTGCAGCCACTCCGAAGGTGCCGACGCGAATGAAAACCGAGGATAGACGCATATGTAGGGCGGCTCTTTTTTGAATTTCGTATTGTCTAGGCCCTACAGCCCAAAGGTGCAATCAAAGTAAAACCGCGCAGGCGAAAAACAGCACAGGAATGAGACCAGTATCGCGGTTGGATCTGAAAAGTTTCAACAAAATGGCGTTGTCGTCGGAATTGAACCGTGTGAGCTGCCACATCAAATGCCAGCCCATCGCCCAAACGCCACAAACGGCTACCACCAGAGATAGCATTGAACGGTCGATCGTGGCCAGAACGGCAGCAGAACCCAGCAGCGCAACGGTCGCGATTAGGAACCAACGGAGCCACATTGCGGAGCGATCCCCAAACAGACGAGCGGTCGATTTTACGCCGATCAGAGCATCGTCTTCGGTGTCTTGATGGGCGTAGATCGTGTCATAGAACAGCGTCCATGCAATGCCGCCCAGATACAACAGTACAGGCGGCCAACCCAGTGATCCCGTGTGTGCGGCCCAGCCCATAAGTGCGCCCCAGTTGAACGCGATGCCGAGGAACACTTGTGGCCACCATGTGAACCGTTTTGCGAATGGGTAGATCAGCACGGGAATAATCGACACGACACCGAGGGCGATCGTGAAGGTGTTAAAGCTGACGAGGATGCCTAGCGAAATAAGCGCCTGAAGCACCATCCAGAGGGCGGCTTTTTTCGGGGTGACTTGGCCTGACGGGATCGGGCGGGACCGTGTTCGTGCAACTGCCGCGTCAAAGTCCCGATCCGTAATGTCATTCCAAGTGCAGCCCGCACCACGCATTAAGAACGCCCCGACCGCGCAACTGACGGCAATCCAGAGGTCGAATAGACCAACGCTGTTTGTCTGCAGAATGGCGAGCGCGAGGCTCCACCAGCAGGGCAAGAGCAAGAGCCAAGTCCCGATGGGCCGATCCGCGCGAGATAGCCTGAGGTAGGGACGGGTCCACGCGGACGCTAGCGTATCGACCCAATTGCCTTTCACCGCATCGGCTACTGTGCCCTCTGGCATTTGGTCGGTGTCGCTCATATTGTCCGCCCCATGGCATCTAAAGTTCGGCTCTATGTAGAACAGGCCCTTGGTGAAGGGCAAACCGTCTCTCTTGAAAAAGAGCAGGCTCATTACCTTTTTGGCGTGATGCGTTTGACCGAAGGCACAGTCGTGTCGCTGTTCAACGGTCGTGACGGCGAATGGGATGCAGAAGTTGCGCAGGCAGGTAAAAAGGCAGGATCGCTTGTTTGCGTGTTGCAGACAAAGCCGCTGCAAATGCCGCCTGACCTCTGGTTCTATTTTGCGCCGATCAAAAAAGACCGCACTGATTTCATCGTCGAAAAAGCGGCAGAGATGGGCGCGGCGCGGATCATCCCTGTTCAAACCGACTTTACCAACTCTGGGCGTGTGAATGTAGAACGCTTGCAGGCCCACGCGCTTGAGGCGGCAGAGCAGTGCGGCGGCACCTATGTTCCTGAGGTTGGGGAAATGGAGAAACTGTCCAAGGTGCTCGACCATTGGGACGAAAGCCGACAGTTGATGTTCTGTGACGAGGCGCTTGTCGGTGCCCAAGAGGTTCTGACTGGTGCAGGCAAGGGCCCATGGGCGATCTTGATCGGACCAGAGGGCGGTTTTTCAGAGGCAGAGCGCACACGTCTGAAATCTAAACCCTATGCGCATTCCGTCAGCCTCGGTCCGCGCATTCTGCGCGCCGACACAGCTGCCGTGGCTGCCCTTACGGTTTGGCAGCAGCTTTTGGGCGATTGGTAAGACATGGAAAACCTGATCCGGCCCGAAGCCAAGGCGGCGCTGCTACGTCATCAGCAAACCATCATGGGTGGCGCAATTGTTGCGCTTGGCCTGTGGCTCGCGTCTTTTAGCTTTGGGATCGTCCTTTGGTTCGCTTATGCGGTCACTCTTGTCGGTTTCGTTGTGGCTCTCGATGGGCTTCGTCGGGCACGGTTCAGCAAAGCGGCCTCAGGTGACGGTCCGGGGATCGTCGAAATTGACGAACGTCGGATTTCTTGGATGTCGGCGCATTTTGGCGGGTCCGTCGATATGGACCTGCTGAAAATGGTCGAGGTTCAGGTGACTGCGGGCGCAAAGGCGCTTTGGATTTTCACTCAGACGGACGGCCAAAGATTGGCAGTGCCATCTGCGGCTCAGGGCGCTGAGAAACTTATCGATGCGCTTGCGGCGCTAAAAGGGTTCGATTTCGCAACGGCCCTCAAGGCGCTGGAGGCGAAAAAAGAACAACGTTTTGTGCTGTGGCGCGCAGGTGATTTGCACGTGGAAAAACAGGTCTGACCATCCCTTGACTTGACCCGCTAACAAGTCCACCTCAAAGCTTCATTACGAATTTAACAGATCGAGGCGACCCCATGTCTATACCACAATCCGGCGGAGGCCCGATCGAAAGCCATGACCAGCTGGCGGAATACCTCGCCTCTGGGTGCAAACCCAAAGAAGATTGGCGCATTGGCACCGAACACGAAAAGTTCGGCTACTGCCGTGATAGCCTACGCCCGATCCCCTATGAGGGCGAACGGTCGGTCAAAGCGATGCTCGAAGGGCTACGTGATCGCTATGGCTGGGATCCCGTTCACGAAGCGGGGCAACTGATCGGCCTGACCCGCAACGGCGCCAACGTGAGCCTAGAACCGGGTGGGCAGCTGGAACTATCTGGTGCGCCTTTGGAAACCATCCACCAGACCTGTGATGAAGTGAACGAACACCTGCGTGAAGTGCACTCTATCGCGGATGAAGTGGGCGTCAGCTTTATCGGTCTGGGTGCCGCGCCGATTTGGAAGCACGAAGATATGCCTGTGATGCCCAAGGGGCGTTACAAGCTGATGACCGAATACATGGGCCGTGTTGGCACGAGCGGCACGCAGATGATGTATCGGACCTGCACGGTTCAGGTGAACCTCGACTTCGCGTCTGAGGCCGACATGGTGCAGAAATTCCGCGTAGCTCTGGCGTTGCAGCCTGTCGCGACCGCGCTGTTCGCGAACTCGCCCTTCTTTGAGGGCAAGTTGAACGGTCACAAATCGTGGCGTTCGCAGATTTGGCGGCACCTTGATGACAGCCGCACGGGGATGCTGCCCTTCGTGTTCGAAGACGGCATGGGCTTTGAACGCTACGTGGATTACGCGCTCGATGTGCCGATGTACTTTGTTTACCGCGATGGCAAATACATCAATGCGCTGGGCCAGTCATTCCGCGATTTCATGAAGGGTCAACTGCCCGCATTGCCAGGTGAGACCCCGACATTGTCGGATTGGGCTGACCACCTGACCACGGCATTCCCCGAGGCGCGTATTAAGAAATACATGGAAATGCGCGGTGCCGATGGCGGTCCGTGGCGTCGTCTGTGTGCGCTGCCTGCGCTTTGGGTTGGCATGATGTATGACCAATCCGCGCTCGACGCCGCTTGGGACTTGGCCAAAGGGTTTGATGCTGAAACCCGCGAAGCTCTGCGTGTTGCTGCGTCAGTTGATGGTTTGCATGCGCAGGTCGGCAATATCAAAATGATGGACCTCGCCAAAGAAGTCGTCGCTATTTCCGAGGCTGGTTTGAAAGCCCGTGCCAAAGTCGGCGCGAATGGCCTCATTCCTGATGAGACCCATTTCCTGAATGCCCTAAAAGAGAGCCTTGAAACGGGTCAAGCGCCTGCGGACGAACTGATCGCCCGTTACAATGGTGATTGGAACGGCGACCTGACCAAAATTTATGGCGATTATAGCTACTGATCAGCCCTTTTGGCCGATCTTACCCTCGGTTCCGCTGCGCAGTCTCTGAATATTGGCCCAATGGCGCCAGTAAATCAGGACTGCCAGTAGAACGCAGAGCATGAATAGTTCATGGCGTCCGATCAGGGCTGCGTAGACGGGCGATAGGCCAGACGCCAAAAGCGCTGACAGCGACGAATAACGGCTGATCACGGCGGTCAAAAGCCATGTTGCGCAGACCATGAGGCCAATCGGCCAAGAGATGGCGAGCATGATGCCGATGAAAGTCGCGACACCTTTGCCGCCCTTAAATCCCAGCCACACAGGAAAACAGTGACCAAAGAACGCAAAGAGCGCGGCCGCCTGTGCAGCACCTTCGCCAGCAAAAGCGCGAGCGAGTAGAACAGCCACAGCACCCTTGCCACCATCAAAAATCAGCGTCAGCGCAGCGGCTTTTTTGTTGCCAGTCCGCAGAACGTTCGTCGCACCGATGTTGCCCGACCCGATTTTGCGCAGGTCGCCAAGGTTCATCGCTTTAGCGAGGATCATGCCAAAGGGTATGGACCCCAAAAGATAGCCGATAACGGACCAAAGGATGACGGCGGTCGGGGCTTGGCTGAAGTCGGGCATCGGTTACTCCTGATCGACGCGGCGACCCGCGACCCATGTGCCTGCGACTGTGCCTTGAAGACGGGCGCCGTCAAAGGGGGTATTTTTGGATTTCGAGCGGAGTTTTGACCGATCAAGGATAAACGGCGCATCTGGATCGAACAAGACGAGGTCTGCAGGTGCATCGGCAATCAAACGACCACAGTCGAGGCCGAGTCGACGCGCAGGGTTCAGCGACAATGCGCGGAACAGTTTAGGCAATGTAATATGCCCAGCATGTACCAGACGGAGCGAGGCGGGCAGCAAGGTTTCTAGCCCGACCGCACCGCTCGCCGCATCTTCAAACGGCAGGCGCTTGGATTCTTCGTCTTGGGGGGTGTGCATCGAACAGATCACATCGATCAACCCGCTCTCAACAGCTTGAATGACAGCGATCCGATCTTCTTCGCTACGCAGAGGCGGTTTGAACTTAAAGAAGGTTCGATAGTCCGCAACGTCGAATTCGTTTAACGTCAGGTGGTGGATGCCGACCCCTGCTGTGACGTCCAGCCCATTGCGTTTCGCGCGTTCAAGAGCGGGGAGCGCGCGGGCGGTGGTGATTTGGTCCGCGTGATACCTTGCACCCGTCATTTCGATCAGCGAAATATCACGGTCGAGGCCCATACGCTCTGCAATTGGGTTGACCCCCGGCAGGCCGCGAAGGGACGCGAATTTACCAGATGTCACCGACGATCCTGCGGAAAGCGTTGGTTCTTGGACGTGGCCGATCACCAGTGCGCCAAGGCTTTTGGCGTAGGTCAGGGCGCGGCTGTAAATCTTGGCATCGGTGACCACGTGATCGCCGTCCGTAAAGGCGACAGCCCCCGCATCCAAAAGGAACCCGATCTCTGTCATCTCGCGGCCATCGCGACCTTTGGTCAGCGCGGCCATGTGGCAAACGTTGACCTTTGCATCGGCCTGCGCACGACGCGCGACGAACTCGAGTGTTTCAGGGGTATCAATCGCAGCCGTGGTGTCTGGACGAGTGACAATAGTGGTCACGCCACTGGCCGCTGCGGCACGGCCTGCGGTGCGGTAGGATTCTTTATGACGCTCGCCGGGTTCGCCGACCTTCACGCCCATGTCCACGATGCCGGGCGCGAGGCATAGTCCGCCGCAATCAATCGTCTCTTTTGCTGGACGCGTTTCACCTTTTTCGAGGATGGCTGTGATTTTGCCATCTTTGACCGTGATCGCCCCGAGGCTATCGGTCAGTGTGACCGGATCAATCAGTCGTGCGTTATGAAAAAGAATATCGTCCATGTCCGTCCCTCAGGCCGCCTTTGGTCTTTGGGTATAAGCGAACAAACGCAGGGCGCAAGCGGTGTCAGTGGGAAGTGGCCTGTGCAGCCTCAATCGCGTCTTTCACAGCGTCGGGATCGCCTTGATAACGGATCAGATGTTTATCACCGTTCAGTGTTACAACTTGGACGGCGGTCCAAATCACGTTGACCTTGGTGATGTTGTCCAAGGTCGTGACCTTGTTTTGTGGGCCCATCATGCGTTGATTGGTCAGAACCCAGACGGATTTACGTTCATCTGGGCCAAGGTAAAGCGCCCGAACCCCAATCGCCAAAACAGCCCCGACGGTCGCAGTCCACCAGTGCGGATTGCCCATGCCGATCAGAATGCCCGCGCCGACGACTGAGAAAAACAGCGCCATCCACGCCTGTGATCGCCAAAATGTGACGGTATCAGCCGTCATGCGCATGATCTCTGCTTCGCCATCGTTAAGAGGGATCGTCGGGACGAAGTTCCGGTTCATGCCCAAAATGGCATTGTCAGGTTGGTGTTCGCGATTTGCCATCAGCCAGCTATTACGACCATGACCACTACCAAAAGCGCCATCACGGCGAGTGCGGCCATTGCCACCATGCCGCCCATTCGCGCATCTGATTTCCGTTTGTCACTCATCGGTCGTTCCTTTCAA
Source organism: Aestuarium sp. (assembly GCF_023253315.1). NCBI lineage: Bacteria > Pseudomonadati > Pseudomonadota > Alphaproteobacteria > Rhodobacterales > Paracoccaceae > Aestuarium > Aestuarium sp. Next base: position 21,114 of record NZ_JALRGW010000009.1, on the reverse strand, counting down.
AACCCGCAGTATCGCAGTTTTGCGCCCTTCGGTTTGTTTCAGGTCAAACGGCGACGTTGGTTTGAGCAGCGCGTTTTGCGCGCAGGTTCCGAGCCAAGAGATCCATCGCGGCCATACGCACAGCCACGCCCATTTCGACCTGCGTCTGGATAACCGAGCGGTTGATGTCGTCGGCAATGGTACCGTCGATTTCAACGCCGCGATTCATCGGGCCAGGGTGCATAACGATTGCGTCGTCTTTGGCATAGGACAGTTTTTCCGCGTCGAGACCGTAGCGGTGGAAATACTCGCGCTCGGACGGGATAAACCCACCGTCCATACGTTCCTTTTGAAGGCGCAGCATCATCACGACATCCACGTCCTGCAGGCCTTCACGCATGTTTTCGAACACTTCGACGCCAAACTCTTGCATGCCGGATGGCATCAGCGTCGGCGGAGCGATCAGGCGCACGCGGTTTTCCATTTTGCCCAAAAGCATGATGTTCGACCGTGCAACGCGGCTGTGCGCGATATCGCCGCAAATCGCGATCGACAGGCGGTGGAGACGGCCTTTTGCACGGCGAATGGTTAGCGCATCCAAGAGCGCTTGGGTCGGGTGTTCGTGGCGACCGTCACCGGCGTTCAACACGGCGCAATTGACCTTCTGGGCGAGCAGATCGACAGCACCCGATGCCCCGTGACGCACGACCAGAAGGTCGGGATGCATCGCGTTGAGGGTCAGTGCCGTATCAATCAGCGTCTCGCCTTTCTTCACACTCGATGTGGCCATGGACATGTTCATCACGTCCGCGCCCAAGCGTTTGCCTGCCAGTTCAAAGCTCGACTGAGTGCGGGTCGAGTTCTCAAAGAACATGTTGATCTGGGTCAGACCTGCCAAAACGTCTTTGTGCTGAATGCCCTGACGGCTTTCTTCGGCATAACGATCCGCCAAATCCAAGAGCGTGGTAATTTCTGTCGGGTGGAGGTGTTCGATCCCCAGCAGGTGCGCGGCATTGAATGTCATGAAATCCTCCGGTCGAGCCTTGGGTTGCTTATAGGTAAGGGGCGGGCAGGCGGCAAGGGAGCCTAACGCCTTGAGATTACCTCTGCACATCTGGCGCAGAACGCATTAGGGTCTGCCCATGGAATCTGCACATGACTACTGGACGGCACATGCCCTGCTTGAATGGCAGGTCGAAATGGGAGCGGACGAGGCAATCCTCGACGCACCCTTGAACCGGTATGAGCTTGTTGATGAAAAGCCTACGGCCAAAGTGTCGCCTTTGGGTAAAGCCGCGCCGCCACCGGTTCCGGTGAAGGAAAAAGTCGATCCTGTTGCTGTTGCTAAGGCCGCCGCTAAGTCAGCAGAGACGCTGGAATCGCTCGCTGGTGCGATGCGGGCGTTCGAGCATTGCGAATTGAAAAAAGGTGCGCGGAACTTTGTCTTTGGCGACGGGGCCGTGAACGCAAATGTGATGATCATTGGCGAAGCGCCGAACCGCGATGATGACCAACATGGCAAACCCTTTGCTGGGCCAGTTGGCGATCTGTTAGATAAAATGATCGGTGCCATTGGGCTGAGCCGCAGCCACTCTGATCCTGCGTCTTCGGTCTATGTGACAACCGTTCTGCCGTGGCGCCCCCCTGCGAACCGTGTGCCCGAAGCGGCTGAGCTCGCGATGATGTTGCCGTTTTTGACCCGCCATGTCGAACTCGTGGACCCTGCGATCATTGTTCTAATGGGCAATAGTCCGTGTCAGGCCTTGCTCGGCAAAGCGGGCATTTCGAGGCTGCGCGGGCAATGGACCACTGTTTTGGGTAAGCCCGTTCTGCCGATGGCGCACCCTGAACAATTGATGAAAAACCCTACGGCCAAGCGTGATGCTTGGGCGGATTTACTTGACCTCAAAGCACGGCTGTCAAACCCATGACCCAAACCACCGTCCGCGAATTCATCCCCGTACGAATTGCCGTTCTGACGGTGAGCGATACGCGCACATTGGCCGAAGATAAATCGGGCGATACCCTTGTCGCGCGCATTGCTGACGCGGGTCATATTCTAGCCGATCGTAAAATCATTCGGGACGACCGCGACGATATTGCCGCGATTTTGCGGGAGTGGTGCGAAAGCAAAGACGTAGACGTGATCATCTCTACAGGTGGCACGGGTTTGACTGGGCGGGATGTGACCGTCGAGGCCCACCGCGATGTCTATGAGAAAGAGATCGACGCGTTCTCAACGGTGTTCACCATCGCATCGATGCAAAAGATCGGCACCTCAGCGATTCAGAGTCGTGCAACCGCGGGCGTGGCGATGGGGACATATCTCTTTGCGCTGCCCGGTAGCACGGGGGCCTGCAAGGATGCTTGGGATGAAATCCTCGTGAAACAACTCGACTATCGGCACATGCCCTGTAACTTTGTCGAGATTTTCCCGCGTCTCGAAGAACATAAGCGACGGAAATAGGATCAACGTCCGTTAGACCTATGTTGTGGACCTTCGTGGGGTTTGCACTAAAACATGTCTGAACTTTAATGGGACGCGACCATGCGCTTTTTACGCCGGAGCCTCACGGGTGTTTTTCTTCTTGGTTTGACGCTGGCCCTGCTCGCGATTGCTGGCAACACTGTCCGTAGCGCGATCCAAGCGCGACTGTCCCAAGAAGCGCCGAACTATGGCCAGCGAGAGCGCATTGCTTCGGTGAATGTCCTCACCGTTCAGGCCGCGACACTCCAACCTGAGATCACGGTTTTCGGTGAGGTTCGCAGTCAGAGAACGCTTGTTCTGCGTAGTCCCGTCGGCGGCAATGTGATCAGCGCCGATCCTGTCTTCGTTGAGGGTGGCGCGGTAAAGGCGGGGCAGACGCTCCTGCAGATCGATCCGACCGAAGCTCAGACGAGTCTTGCCCTTGCGCAGGCTGACCTAAAAGACGCCGAGGCGGAACTGCGTGAAGCTGAGGGCGCGCTGGACATTGCTCGTGACAGCCTCACCGAAGCACAAGCGCAGGCGAACCTTCGCCAAGCTGCGCTCGAGCGGTCCCGTGCCTTGCGCGAACGCGGAACAGTTACTGCATCAGATGTAGAGACTGCCGAACTTGCCGTGGCCGCGGCCAATAGTTCGGTCCTAAGTCAGCGTCAGTCGTTAGCTCAAGCCGAGGCGCGTGTTGATCAGGCAGGCACAAGCCTCGACCGGGTGCGTCTGTCTGTTGCGGATGCAGAGCGGACCTTGAGCGACACCACGATAACGGCCAGCTTTGACGGAACCCTTTCGGATGTATCCATCGTCGAAGGTGGTCGCGTGACGGCGAACGAACAGATCGCGCAGCTTATCGACCCGTCCGCGTTGGAAGTCGCTTTTCGTGTTTCCACAGCGCAATACGCGCGTCTGATTGACGCGAACGGTGATCTTCTCGACCTGCCCGTTCAGGCAACGCTGGATGTGTCTGGATTTACACTCGAAGCCCAAGGCCGCGTGACGCGCGAAAGCCCGACTGTGGCAGATGGTCAGACGGGTCGTTTGCTTTACGCGTCGATTGAGTCCGCACCGGGCCTGCGCCCTGGTGACTTTGTCATGGTTCGTATTGTGGAACCTCCGCTCGACAATGTGGTGCTTGCGCCTGCTGCGGCAGTTGGGTCGGATGGTGCCGTTTTGGCCTTGGACGACGAGGACCGTTTAGAAACTGTTCCTGTCACGGTTCTGCGCCGTCAGGGGGATGACGTCATCCTTGCCGTTGGTGACCTGAATGGCCGTCGAATTGTCGCCGAACGCTCACCGCTCCTCGGTGCGGGGATTAAGGTGAATCCGCTGGGCGAAGCGGGCGCCGAAGCCGCAGCGCCAGAGATGATCGAACTCGACGCGGATCGTCGTGAAAAACTGGTGAGCTTTGTGACGGGCAGCCAAATGCCCGACGCCGTCAAAGCCCGCCTAATCGCTCAGCTTGAACAAGACACAGTCCCTGCCGAAACGGTGCAGCGGATTGAATCGCGGATGGGGAGCTAAGCCATGTCGCGCACGCTTCTGGATCGTGGGGCAGGCGGGATTTTGTCGTATTTCACACGCCACCGCACTGCCGCAAATTTGTTGATGGTCATTATGGTCATCGCGGGATTGGTCGCGTTTCCAAAAATGCGGGCCCAGTTCTTTCCCGACGTCGTCTCGGAAACCATCCGCGTTAGCGTGGCGTGGGATGGGGCAGGGGCTGAGGACGTCGATCGGGCCGTGGTTCAGGTTCTCGAACCCGTTCTCCTTGGTGTTGAAGGTGTAACGTCGAGCGAAAGCCGTTCCTCCGAAGGGGCCGCGCGGATCGATTTGGAGTTTGAGACTGACTACGACCTCGATCAGGCAGAGAAAGACATTGATGCCGCGTTGAGTGCGATTAGCTCTCTGCCCGAAGAGGCCGATGACCCTGTGATCCGTCGAGCAGGCTGGTCGGATGGCGTGAGCGATGTGATCATCACGGGGCCTGTGGGTGTCGATCAACTGTCGCGCTTTGCGGATGAGATGGTCGCACGTCTCTTTGCGGCAGGTGTGACACGGACCACGATCCGAGGGGTCGCGGCGCCTGAGACATTGATCGAAGTAACCTCGCTGTCTCTTATCCAACACGATGTGACGATCAGCGAAATTGCGGCTGCGATTGCGTCCGAGGTCAATGCCGATCCCGTAGGCGATATCGGTGGGGCCTCGCGCGTTCGGGCCGGCACCGAAAAGCGAAGTGCAGACGCTCTGTCGGCGATTGTTCTACGTACCAATGACGACAATTCGGAACTTACCGTTGGCGATGTTGCGACGATCACCGTCGAAGGCCCAGATCGCGACCGTGCCTATTTCGTTGGTGAAAATCCTGCGGTTCAAATCTCGGTCGTTAGGTCGGCATCTGGCGACGCCATTGGTCTGCAACGCTCTGTCGAAGAGGTCGCTGCTGAGATGCGGTCGACCTTGCCCGAAGGCGTGAGCGTCGATCTGATCAACACCCGCGCTGAAATGATTACTGGCCGCCTGAATATCCTGATGGAGAACGGTGCGCAGGGTTTGGCTTTGGTGCTTCTGCTCCTGTTCTTATTCTTGAACGCACGCACGGCGGTTTGGGTGGCTATGGGCATCCCCGTCTCAATGCTCGCCGCGATTTCGCTGATGTATATGTCTGGCATCACGATCAACATGATTTCGCTCTTTGCGCTGATCATAACGTTGGGCATCGTGGTCGATGATGCGATTGTTGTGGGCGAACACGCAGACTTTCGGGCCCGACGCTTGGGCGAAACGGGTGCAGTTGCTGCAGAAAACGCGGCGCGTCGTATGTTCAGCCCCGTGTTTTCGGCGACCATTACAACGAACATCGCATTTTTCGGGCTCTTGGTGATTGGTGGCCGTTTTGGCAACATGATCGCTGATATTCCGTTTACCGTGATTGTTGTTCTCACGGCGAGCTTGGTTGAATGCTTTGTGATCCTGCCGAACCACTTGTCCCATTCGGTCGGCACAGGGTTAAAGCAGCATTGGTATGACGCTCCATCGCGGGTCGTGAACCGTGGCTTTGGTTGGGTGCGGGATCGGGTTTTCCGCCCGCTGATGTCCCTGATCGTTAAGGCGCGATACGCTGTGTTGGCGGGTGCGTTGGTGATCCTTGCCGGTCAAGTATCGCTCTTTATCCGCGGTGATGTTCAGTGGCGGTTCTTCTCTTCGCCAGAGCAGGGTCAGGTCAGCGGCAATATCGCTATGCTGCCCGCCGCAACGCGCCAAGATACTCTGGCGATGCTCGATGAGTTGGAACGCGCGACCAATGCCGTGGCTGCGCGATATGAGGCCGAGGATCGCATCAATCCAGTGAACTATGTTCTGACCCAGATCGGCGGCAATTCGGGTCGTGGTTTATCTGGTGCGGATACCAAAGAGAGCTATCAGCTCGGCGCGATTACGATTGAGCTAATCGATGCCGACCTCAGGTCAATTTCGTCGAGTGAATTTGTATCAGCCGTTCAGCAAGAGGTCATTCAAACACCGATGACTGAAACGCTCTCGTTCCGGTCATGGGGCGCTGGGCCAGGTGGCAACTCGCTTGAGGTGCAGATTTACGGTGCGGATGCGGATACGCTCAAGGCCGCTGCGGAAGCTCTGAAAACAGAGCTCGCTCGGTTCCCAGAGATATCAGGGCTCGAAGATTCGCTCTCCTACGATAAGGAAGAGTTGATCCTTGAACTGACGCCACAGGGGCAGGCGCTGGGCTTTACGATTGATACGCTGGGCACCGAACTGCGCCGCAGGTTGGGTGGGGTTGAAGCGGCCACATATCCAGACGGCACCCGTAGCGCGTCGATCCGCGTTGAAATCCCCGAAGAAGAACTGACGGCCGACTTCCTCGATCGTATGTTGTTGCGTTCAACCGCGAGCGTCTATGTGCCGCTGGCTGACATTGTGACGGTGCAGCGGGAAACTGGGTTTAGCACCGTGCGGCGTGAAAATGGCCTCATGCTCATTTCTGTGACGGGTGACTTGGATGACGAAGACGCGGATCGCGCGTCAGAGGTCAAGCTGTCGATCAACGAAGATATCCTTCCCGATGTGGAGAGCCGCTATGGCGTTTCGACAGATCTGGGGGGATTGAGTGAACAGGAAAACGCGTTTCTTGACGATGCAAAGGCGGGCTTGGCCTTTATCCTTGTCGGGATTTACCTGACGCTTGCGTGGATTTTCGCGAGCTGGACCCGCCCGCTCGTTGTGATGTCGATTATTCCGTTCGCACTGGTGGGCACGATCTACGGCCATAATGCGTGGGGCATCCCGATGAGCATGTTCACTGTGGTCGGGCTCTTGGGCATGGTCGGCATCGTGATCAACGACTCGATTGTTCTGGTCACGACCATCGACGACTATGCCAAAGAACGCGGCTTGATCCCTGCGATTATTGACGGGACGGCTGACCGTTTGCGGGCTGTGATGCTGACGACGGCCACGACGGTTTTGGGCCTTCTGCCGCTGCTTTACGAAGGGTCCAGTCAGGCTGAATTTTTGAAACCCACCGTGGTCACGCTGGTCTATGGCCTGTCCTTTGGCATGGTGATGGTGTTGGTCGTTGTGCCATCGCTGATCGCCGTTCAGGCCGATATCGGAGGGTTGTTCACTGCGGCGCGTCGGGGGGCAATCGCGCGGGTAAACTCTATTCGTGTACCTGTCGGTGTCGCCCTCGTTGCAATGGTCGCAGCCTTTGGTGTCGTTGTGCTGCCCCTGATCGTGTCTGGCACGCCACTAGTTGCCGCGTTGCCGGCAAGTCTGGGCGTTGCCTTTGCGCTTTATGCAGGTGTCTTGGCTCTTGGAACGCTCGCCATTTATGCGGTGTCAGGGATCATGATCGGGCGTGTACGGCGAGCTTAACCCGTGCAGCCTTGAATATCGACGGCACGACCAGATCCCAACACGGTTAGCCGAATTTTGGATCGGTCGAGCATGTATCCTTGGACCATCGGCACCACATCGACGGTCGCTGTGAGGACGCCTCCTTCGCGGGTGCTGTGGGACTCTGAAACCCACGCGCCCGGTGCCTCGACCACGACGAATTCGTTGTCATCGAAGGTGGGCATTTCAATTGAAGCCGTCAGGCGGAGGCCGTCACGAATAGGCACTGCCGAGCATTGAACCTTTGAAACATTCGCACGATCTGCCGTCATGGGCTGGTCAATCAGCGCACCCGCAATGGCGGCGTTTGGTCCGCCCTTATCGGCCAATAGAGCGTCAAAGTTCAGGGACACAGGCACGCAGATGTCATTGCAGACGCCCATATCAACCTCGCCGCTGAGGTACATGGGATCGCCATCTCCCGTGAGTTCGATGGGGATCACCACGGTTCCGTGATAGCCGATTGTCACCGCGCCATTCGTTTCGAAAAGTTCGGGTGTTGGCCAGTGGAACGCCGCGCTAGAGATATTCTCTGATCCCGTCCATTCGAACTGCGGCGGAATGCCCGCGTCACCCGGTGCCCGCCAATAGGTTTTCCAACCGTCGGCCAGTGTGATCTTCAACCCAACCATTCGCGTTCCAGATGGCGTCTGCCAACCGGGGATAATATCAATGGCGGCCACGCCCTGTGGCGCTTCGGCGAAGGCAGGGGGGGTAATTCCGAATAAGGCGATGATGGCTGCTGCGACTCTCATTGCGCCTAAATTACGGACAATGCATGTAATGGGAAGTCACGTTCCGGCGAGTCCTTGTAGCAGAGGGCTTGAACCTGCCTCGTTCGCGACCCATCATCGCCTTATGGACTTTGCATCTACCAATTTGTCGGGAAAACTCCTGATTGCTATGCCCGACATGGGCGATCCGCGTTTCGAACACGCGGTCATCTATATGTGCGCGCATTCTGACGAGGGGGCGATGGGCCTCATCGTCAATAAACCTGCCCCAGACATTCGGTTCCGCGATCTGCTGTCACAGCTAGAGATTCCGACGGGCGATAGCGTGCGTGACATCCGTGTCCATTTCGGCGGCCCCGTCGAGCATGGTCGCGGGTTCGTCCTTCATTCGTCGGACTACGCGTCTGAGACTGGCACGCTTGAGGTGGATGGCCATACGTCGATGACGGCCACGACAGATGTTTTACGCGATTTGGCGAGCGGAGGTGGCCCTTCGATGTCCCTACTGGCGCTGGGTTATGCGGGTTGGGGGCCGGGACAGTTAGAGGCAGAGATTGCCCACAACGGTTGGTTAACCTGCGATCCAAAGGACGACATCTTGTTTGGTCGCGCCCACGAGTTGAAATGGACTGCAGCGCTCAAGCAATTGGGGATCGATCCGATCACCCTGTCGTCGACCGCTGGACACGCGTGATTACTGCGCAATAACGCCTTTGATCAGCTCGACCGCCTCAGCACTATGCCAATCGGCGCCTCCGGTCAGACGTGCGACTTCCCGGCCGTCCCGATTGATCAGAACCGTTACAGGTAGTCCTGCGACCATCATGGAGCGTGCAAACCGCATGTTGGCGTCGTTGTGTTTTGGCAGGTTCGTCACTCCGATCTCTTCAAAGAATCGGTCTATTGCGGGCGCGGGGTTACGGCCCGTCGCGATGGTGAGGACTTCAAACGCGTCCCCGCCCAATTCGTCTTGGAGAGCCGACAGGGCAGGCATCTCTTCGCGGCAGGGAATGCACCATGTCGCCCAGAAGTTCACGAGCAGAACCTTGCCATGATATGGCTCCAAGGTCGTTTCGGTACCGTCCTCGGTCACAAAGCTCGCATCGGAGCTTTGCATGGGGCTATCGTGCCAGATCAATTTGTCCGAAACGCTGTCTTCGGCGAGGGCGGCATTTGCAACGCAGGCAAACGCCGTATAAAGCAACGCTGACACAAGTTTCCGCATGGGGCCTCCAATATGACCAAGACTTCGAACGCGATGTGGGGCGGACGTTTTTCCGCCGGACCGGACGCCATCATGGAGGCAATTAACGCCTCGATCGACTTTGACAAGCGTCTCGCCCAGCAGGACATCGAAGGATCCCGCGCCCACGCTGCGATGCTCGCCGCGACTGGTATCATTACCGATAAAGATGCAGAGGCCATTCGTGAAGGCCTGCTCACCGTTTTGTCAGAGATCGAAAGCGGAAACTTCGCGTTTTCGAAATCGCTCGAAGATATTCACATGAACGTCGAAGCTCGTCTGAAAGAAATCGTAGGCGAGCCTGCAGGCCGTCTGCACACAGCCCGCAGCCGTAACGATCAGGTTGCAGTCGATTTCCGCCTTTGGGTTCGTGACCAATGTGACGCGGTTGATGGTGCCATTGAGGCGTTGATGAAAGCCCTGCTCGGTCAGGCCGAAGCTGGCGCTGATTGGGTCATGCCGGGCTTTACCCACCTTCAGGTCGCGCAACCTGTGACATGGGGCCATCATATGCTGGCCTATGTCGAAATGTTGAACCGTGACCGTTCGCGTTTTGGTGATGCGCGCAAGCGGATGAACGAAAGCCCGCTGGGCGCTGCGGCACTTGCCGGCACAGGTTTCCCGATTGATCGCCATATGACGGCAGAGGCGCTGCGGTTTGATCGTCCGACGGCGAACAGCCTCGATTCGACATCGGATCGTGACTTTGCGCTGGAATTCCTCGCGGCGGCGTCGATCTGCGCAATGCACTTGTCCCGTTTCGCCGAAGAACTGGTGATCTGGTCCTCCGCTCAGTTCCGTTTCGTGTCGATGTCTGACCAATGGTCCACAGGTTCGTCGATCATGCCGCAGAAGAAAAACCCTGACGCAGCAGAGCTGATCCGCGCGAAAATCGGACGTATCTTTGGTGCGAACGTTGCCCTGATGACCGTGATGAAAGGCCTTCCGCTGACCTATTCGAAGGACATGCAGGAAGACAAAGAGCAAGTCTTTGATGCGGCGGACAACCTCATGCTGGCGATTGCTGCGATGACGGGCATGGTCGAAACCATGACCCCGATGAAAGACAATCTGCGTGCGGCAGCGGCGAGCGGCTTCTCGACCGCGACCGATTTGGCGGACTGGTTGGTGCGTGAGCTGAACCTCCCGTTCCGTGATGCGCACCACGTGACGGGTGCGCTGGTCGCAATGGCTGAGAAAAAAGGATGTGATCTCCCTGATCTTAGCCTTGCCGACATGCAGAGCGTGCATCAGGGTATTACAGATGGCGTCTTTGGTGTGCTGACCGTCGAAGCATCGGTCATGTCGCGTCAAAGTTATGGTGGCACCTCGCCGGTGCGTGTGCGCGAACAAATTGCGCGTTGGAAAGAGGCTCTTTCGTGAAAAAAGCGGTCGTTTTGGCGGTTTTGGTTTTGTCGGGATGTGGCGCGGACGGATTTCCGCTGCGGCCCATCGCGAACCTTGGGTTCAATGTGAACGAGCAAGGGCAAGTGGTTCGGAATTGTCAGGTCGGCGGTGCGAATGAAACCGTCCAAATCAACGTGAACTGCTGATGTCTATCCTCCGTCTTCTTTATCTCGCGCTTGCGATTTGGGGCACCATCAAACCGATGTCCCATTTCCTAGCCTATATGGAGGAGACGGGAACAGGGCTGAGCGGATTGATTGACGCGTGGTATGTCAATCAATCCACGGTGGGCCTCACGTGGGACCTGACCATTGCCGCTATTGCGCTGACGGTCTGGGTCATTGCCGAAACGGCTGTTCGTCGCAATTGGTCGGCCTTGATCGCCATTCCAGCGACGTTTTGCATTGGGGTGAGCTGCGGTTTGCCCCTCTACCTTTTCCTGCGCACACGGCCCGCGCGGTAAATTCGCATTAAGGGCTTGGGGTTTTGTGCGGATTTGGTATGACGCCCTGACCCGAGACCGGAGGCTGCAATGGATCATTTCATTTATCGTGACGGTGTTTTGCACGCCGAAGACGTTCCCCTGACCGAAATAGCGGCGCAGGTTGGAACTCCGTTTTACGTATATTCGGCGGCGACCCTGCTGCGTCACTTCCAAGTTTTTGATGAATCCCTTGCTTGGGGTGAGCACCTCGTATGTTTCGCGATGAAGTCGTTGTCGAACGTCGCGGTGCTGAAAATGCTGGGGCAAGCGGGCGCTGGTATCGACGTTGTGTCCATCGGGGAATACCTCCGCGCCAAAGCTGCGGGCGTGTCGGGCGACAAGATTGTGTTTTCGGGCGTGGCGAAAACGCGCGAAGAAATGAAGATCGCGTTAGAAGGCGGCATTCGTCAGTTCAATGTCGAATCCGAGCCAGAGATGGAAGTCCTGTCCGAGGTTGCATTGTCATTGGGTAAGCTTGCGCCGATCACTGTGCGTGTGAACCCTGACGTGGACGCTAAAACCCATGCGAAAATCGCGACGGGTAAAAAAGAAAATAAATTCGGCATCCCGATCAGCCGCGCCCGCGAGGTGTATGCCCGCGCCGCTGAGCTTAAAGGCCTCGATGTTGTTGGTATCGACGTGCACATCGGTAGTCAGTTGACCGATCTAGAGCCGTTCCGCCTCGCCTATCGCAAAGTAGCCGAGCTGACCGAAGTCCTGCGCGAAGATGGCCATAACATTCGCCGTCTCGACCTCGGTGGTGGTTTGGGTATTCCATACACCCGCTCGAACGAGGCACCGCCGCTGCCCGTTGAACTGGGGCAAGTGATCCGCGAAGAAGTTGGGCATCTGGGCTGTGAGGTCGAAATCGAACCCGGTCGTCTGATCGCAGGCAATGCAGGTCAACTCGTGTCGGAAGTTATCTATGTGAAAGAGGGCGAGGATCGTAAGTTCCTGATCCTTGATGCTGCGATGAACGATCTCGTCCGTCCGTCGATGTATGACGCCCACCATGACATCGACCCAGTGATCGAGGCTGAACCGGGCGTTGAACCAGAAACCTACGACGTTGTCGGGGGTATCTGTGAGACGGGCGATACCTTTGCCAAGGGGCGGAACTTACCGCCGCTGAAGGCTGGCGATCTGGTGTCGTTCCGTTCGGCTGGGGCTTATGGCGCTGTGATGGCGAGCGAATATAACTCGCGTCCCTTGGTGCCCGAAGTTCTCGTTCAGGGTGATAAATTTGCGGTTATCCGCCGACGTCCCACCTATGAAGAAATGATTGCCCGCGATATCGTTCCCGAGTGGCTCTGAGCACGTTAAGGTCAGGGCACGACGCATAGGAGTGAACAGCTGGCCGACGTGACCGAAAGCTTGCCGCATCTACGGTTCCCAATCCTCGCAACCTTTGTGGGGATCGTGGCCGAGCGTTTGGTGCGTGCATTTTGGCCCGTTTGGACAATCCTCTTCCTCATGCTCGCGCCGCTTTTGCTGGGCGTTCACAATGACATGCCTTTGGAACTCGTCTGGACCCTCGCGGTTGCTGGGCTGATCGGTATTGCCGTGTTCACGTGGCGCGGTTGGCGGCGTTTCCGCTGGCCGCTGCGGGCTGAGGCGCTTGCGCGGGTTGATGCGCGTTTGCCGGGTAGACCAATTTCCGCGCTTGGCGATGCTCAAGCGGTCGGTGCAGGTGATCCCGCATCAGAGGCCGTTTGGATTGCCCATCTGCAGCGGATGCAAGATCGAACCAAGGCAGCGCGTTATGTTTCGCCCGACCTGCGTGTGTCCCAAGCCGACCCGTTCGGCCTTCGTTATATTGCGCTGTTGTTCCTGATGGTCGGGCTTCTGTTCGGTTCTGTCACACGTATCGGAACCGTGGCTCAGGCCTCGCCCGTGGGGTCGGCTGCCACCACTGCGACAGGGCCAACGTGGGAGGGATGGATCGAGCCGCCAGCCTACACGGGCAAACCAACGCTCTATCTACCTGATCTGGACGAAGATCGGATCGAGGTGCCCGAAGGGTCGCGCTTCACCGTTCGGTTTTATGGCGACGTTGGCGCGTTAACGTTGTCGGAAACCGTGTCGGGGCGTCGTGCTGACGAACTGCCACCTGCGTCTGATCAGCATCAAGTGTTTGAGGCATTGCAGCAGGGCGAATTGCGTATTGATGGCTCGGGCGGTCAGGCCTGGGACGTCTCCATTGTGACTGATGGCATACCTTCGGTCGAATTGACGGGGCCGGCTCTTTCGAATGCCGAAGGCCAAATGACCCTGCCGTTTCGCGCGACTGACGACTATGGGATTACAAGTGGGTCCGCGACCGTGTCGATTGACCTTGCCCAGATCGACCGCCGTCATGGCCTAGCGATCGACCCAGACCCGATTGCGCCTCTGATTGTTGATCTACCCATTCCGATTACGGGCGACAGGGCTGCCTTCGATGAGGCGTTGATTGACAACTTCAGCCAATCAGTCATGGCGAACCTCCCTGTGAAAGTGCGTCTGGAAGTGACAGACGCTAAGGGGCAGGCGGGACAGTCCGTCGAGACCCAGATGGTTCTACCAGGGCGTCGTTTCTTTCAGCCTGTCGCCCGCGTGATCATCGAACAGCGTCGAGATCTGCTTTGGTCGACGGCCAATGCACCGCGTGTCGCGCAGTTGTTGCGGGCGATTTCAAACCGTCCCGATGGTTTCTTTCGAAACGAGACGCATTTCCCGATGGTGCGCGGTGTCGTTGAAACGCTTGAAGCGAGATACGAAGGTGGTTTGACAGATGAAGAGCGCGATGAGGTTGCGGCGCTCATGTGGGACCTCGCGATTGAATTCGAAGAAGGCGCGCTTGCCGATGCTCGCGAACGGCTCCAGCGGGCCCAAGATCGTCTGGCCGAAGCAATGCGCAACGGCGCGAGTGCGGCTGAAATTCAGGAACTGATGGACGAGCTGCGCGACGCAACCAACGACTACATGCAGATGCTCGCCGATCAGATGGACCCCAACGAGAACGCGACGGATCAGCCAGATGGTGGCGGCGAGACGATGCAGTTCACACAGGACGAGCTCAACGCCCTCATGGATCGTATCCAAGAACTGATGGAAGAAGGCCGTATGGCCGAAGCTGCGGTCCTGATGGAACAGCTCAATCAGCTCATGGAAAACATGAAAATGACCCAAGGCGAAGGGCAGGGTGGTCCTCGGTCTCCGGGGCAGAAATCCATGGAAGATTTGGGCGAAACACTTCGCGACCAACAGCAACTGTCCGACGATGCCTTCCGCGATCTGCAGGATCAGTTCAACGGTGGCCAGCAAGAGACGGAGCAACGACCCGGCGAAACCCCACGCGAAGGGGACGGTACGAACGGCGATCCAGGTCAGCAGAACCTAGCGGACCGTCAAGAAGCTTTGCGGCAGATGTTGGAAGAGCAGCGCCGAAATTTGCCGAACCTGTCAGGTGACGAGGCCGAAGCTGCGCGTCGCGCCATCGAACAGGCAGAGCGGTCTATGGACCGTGCCGAGGACGCGCTACGCCGTGGCGACATGGCAGAGGCGATTGACCGTCAGGCCGAAGCGATGGACGCATTACGCGAAGGGCTGCGCGAACTTGGTCGTGCGATTGCCCAGTCTGAGCGCGATGAGAGCGGACAAGGTCAACAGCAAGGGGATCAAACCGCTCAAGCGGCCCCACGTCAGAGCGATCCACTGGGACGACAGCTGGGCACCGAAGGGCAATCCGGCACGGATCAGAACCTCTTGCAGGGCGAAGATATCTATCGTCGCGCAGGCGAACTCTTGGATGAAATTCGCCGTCGTTCTGCCGAATTGGATCGGCCAGAGGACGAACGCAACTATTTGCGGCGGCTTCTAGATCGGTTCTGATCGATCAATCGTTGCCGAGGTTGGCAAGCATGCCCTGCACGGTTTCATCCAGCGCAATCCGTTGCCCATCAACCCAAGCAACGTAGGTCTCTAACGCAGGCTGAGATTGCGGAACCATCGCTGCGATGCGGTCGGCGAACACATAACCGCCAGCACCAATAACCGCGATCAAGAGCACGCCAAGGAACCCCGTTTTGAACCCGCTCTTACGGCGAACGACCTGCGCGGTTTGTGCTACAGCATTGTCAGGACGCTCTGATGCCGACCGGAGGGTGGAATTGATCTCATCAATGTCGGGGAGGCGGTCGCTCCGCGGTCCGGCATCGTTAAGTTCAGTTTCTCCCTTGAGCAGCGACATGCGACGACGTGCTTCTTCGGCGCGCTTTGCTTCGGGGCTCGGCGGTTCATCTAGGCCCAGATCGGGCTGGCTTTCCATCGGGTCTTGTTGCGACTCTCGACGGCGTTCCTCGGCTCGGTCTGCTTCTTCTTGCAGAATGCTGGCGATTTCTGGGTCAATGGTCCGACGAGGGCGGCGCGGCGACAGTGTCGGCGGCGGAAGGTTGTCCTCATAGTCTTCGTCGTAGTCGTCTGATGACCCAAAGACAGGTGCTGGTTCCGGACCAAAGTCTGGTTCGGGCATCACTAATTCGTCGTCTTCTTGAACGTGTTCGGGTTCTGGATCGGCTTGAGCGACGGGGATATCAGTCGTGAAAACTGCATCGTTTTCTTCGCGGTCAGAGTCTCCGGGTCGTTCAAACCACGTTGAGCCACAGTTTGAACACTGCACGTCACGTCCGGCCTCCGGAATGACGTCATCTGGGACTTCGTATTGGGCGCCGCAATTGGGGCAGATCAGCCGCATTATACCATCTCCGCCGTCCGGTTTGTCCGAACAGTAAGTCTTTGTTCGAGTATTAGTAACAATCTGAGAGGAAATGGAAAAGCAAAAGCACGCCCATGCCCGTCAAGTGCGATTGAATTCTGCGAGTGTTTTCGGCAGAACACAGCGGTGGGGGCGTGAAAGGATCTTTCTGTGATCGAATTAGACCGTGTGGCCTATTCCTACGGCGGGGGCGAATTGTTTTCAGACGTTTCGCTCAACCTGGCGCCGGGGTCGTTCCAATTTTTGACCGGCCCATCGGGTGCGGGAAAAACAACTTTGCTCAAACTCTGCTATGGCGAGTTGCGTGCTACCTCTGGGCACGTACGTTTGTTCGGTCAAAACGCTCGTGAAATGGGGCGCGATGAGGTCGCATTGGCGCGGCGTAAAATCGGCGTAGTGCATCAGGATTGCCAGTTTTTGGATCACCTCCCCGTGGCGGAGAACATCGCCTTGCCGCTTACGGTCGCGGGTCGTGCCCAAGAGGCGGGTGATTACCTCGAAGACCTGCTGCGCTGGGTCGGCCTCGCGCATCAGGCAGGACAATTGCCACCGGAACTGTCGGGCGGCGAGCGTCAGCGTGCCGCTTTGGCACGGGCAGTGATCATCTCGCCTGACGTTATCATTGCGGACGAGCCGACAGGGAATATCGATTGGGAAATGTCGCAGCGGCTTTTGCGGTTGCTGATCGAGCTGAATAAGATGGGTAAGGCCGTGTTGATCGCGACCCACGATATGAACCTCATTCGGGCCGCGAAAACTCAGGTGCAATCGCGTGTTCTGCGTCTCAACAATCGCCGCCTTCAAGCAGCGGGGGTCGACCTATGATCACCGCATTTGGACGTTTTATTGCTATGTTGGCAGGCGACCCGCTTGCCGATCGTTCAGTGCCGCCGACGGGATATACGGCACGCCTGACCTTGTTCACCTCGGGCGCTATGGCGTTTCTCGCGGTGTTCGCTTTGGCGCTCTCATTGGCCACGGGCCGTCTGGCCGACCGTTGGTCGGCGGAACTGGCACGGACCTCGACCCTTCGGATTTCGGCGCCTGCGGATCAATTGGACGCACAACAGGCCGCCGCGATTAAGCTGCTGGAAACCACACCAGGTGTCGCTTCCGCCCGTGCGTTGAGCGCCGAAGAACAGCAAGAGCTTCTCGAGCCGTGGTTTGGTCCTGACATCCCCATTGCCAGCCTTCCGATCCCTCGCCTTATCGAAATCATCGAAGAGGGCGACGGCTATGATCCAACGGGCCTTCGTGCGCGACTTCAGGCTGAGGTGCCGGGTGCGATCTTGGACGATCACACGCGCTGGCGGGAGCCGTTGATTGATGCGGCTGGTCGGCTGCGGTTATTGGCGGTCACGGCGATCCTTTTGATTGCAGCGGCGATGGGGGCCATGATCACCTTGGCCGCACAGGCGGCGTTGTCGGCGAATGCGCAGGTTATTCGTGTGATGCGCCTTGTTGGTGCGCGCGACCTTTACATCGCGGGCGCGTTTGTCCGTCGCTTTACCATCCGCGCCTTTGCGGGGGCTGCAGCAGGGTCTATCGTGGGTATGCTGGCCGTTCTATTGTTGCCCAGCACCGAAGTCGCGGGTGGTTTCCTCACGGGGCTCGGTTTCCAAGGCGCAGGGTGGTTTGCACCGCTATGTATTCCTGTGCTTGCGGCGGTTGTCGCGTTTTTTGCAACCCGTGCAGCGGCGCTGCGCACACTAAGGACCCAGTCATGAAACAGTCGATCCAGTGGGTCCGTTCCGTCATCTTCCTCGGTTTGATCTATTTCAACCTAATGGTCGTGGGGATTGTGTTTCTGCCATGGGCGTTGGTTTCTCGATCCGGTGCATTTGCGGCGGCCCATACTTGGTGTCGGGCTACGATGTGGCTTGCAGGTTGGATGGTTGGCATCAAGACAGAAGTCCGTGGCACGCCACCGACGGGTGAAGTTATCGTCGCGGCAAAACACCAGTCATTCCTCGATATCATCATGATTTATGCCTCGCTTCCGCGTGGCAAATTCATCATGAAAAAGGAACTGATCTACACGCCTGTGATCGGGATCTACGGTCTGCGGATGGGCTGCGTTCCTGTGGATCGTGGTAAACGTGGCGCAGCGATCCGTAAAATGGTTGCCCAAGTTGTTGCAGGGATCGGCAACCCCGGTCAGCTGATTATCTTTGCCCAAGGGACGCGCGTGCCTCCGACGGAAAAACTGCCCTACAAGATCGGTGCGGGCATTCTTTATAAAGAACTCAAGCAAGACTGCGTGCCCGTTGCAGTGAACGTCGGTGCGTTTTGGCCGGCCCATGGGATCATGCGGACGCCAGGCACTGCGGTGATTGAATTTCTGCCGACCATACCTGCGGGCAAATCCTTGAGCGATTTCATGGAAGAGCTCGAAAATGTGGTCGAAACGAGATCAGAAGAACTGCTGGTCGAGTCTGGATATTACGACCGCCAAAAATGATCCGCTTGGTTCAAAACCCACTGCATCCTGAATCGGCTTTTGTCGATGAGGATGCGTTGGTGGTGGGTGATGATTTGGATGAACTAGGCGTTCCCGATGGCTACGAACGTGTGCGTCTGATCCTGCCTGAAGGGTCCGAATTACGTCCGCAAAACTGGCAGGTCGTGCGACGCTCTGCTGTGTTCGAACTGCCCCCACATCATGAACTTTGCCCCAATGCGGTTCTCGTGAAACCTGCTGAGTGGGCTGCGTGGTTTGAGGCGCACTGGGAATATTACCGTGATTGTCATTCCGACAATCCTCCTGCCCGACCCGTTGATCTGCGCCGTGCGTTCGGAGTTGCCATTGAGGACGGAACCGCCGTCTTTATCGGGTCAGGCTTTGCTTCGCTGCGCGGTATGTCGGCAGGGGTGAGCGAGGCAGGGTGGATTGGCGGAACCAAGGCTGAGGTCGAAGAGGGTATCCGTTGGTGCCGCGCCAAAGCCCATGAAATCGGTGCGAAGGCGGTCAGGTTCGATGCCGACGATACCGATCCGTTCCTTTGGTCTGCTTTGCACAAACTGGCTGATCCGATTGAAGTCTTTGAAACCTTGGAATTGTCCTAAACGAAAAAGGCAGCGGGGTTTCCCACGCTGCCTTTTCAAACTGATATCGCAGTCACGCTGATTAGGCGGCCAAGCCTTTGGCACCCATTGCAAGGAATTTCTTGCGGCGATTGTTGCGGACTTCTTCGCCCGTCTGACCAGAAAGATCGTCGAGCATTTTTTCGATTGCAGCACCAACAGCTTTGATCGCGGTTTTGGGATCGCGATGCGCACCACCGAGCGGCTCTTTGATGATTTTGTCGATGATACCGAGTTCGTTCAGGTCTTGCGCGGTCAGACGCAGCGCCTCTGCCGCTTCACGCATTTTTTCGGCGTCTTTCCACAGGATCGATGCGCAGCCCTCGGGCGAGATGACTGAGTAAATCGAGTGTTCCAGCATCGCGACACGGTTCGCCGTCGCAAATGCAACCGCACCACCAGAGCCACCCTCGCCGATCACGACAGAGATCAGCGGAACTTTGAGCGACAGGCATTTTTCGGTCGAACGGGCGATGGCCTCGGACTGGCCGCGCTCTTCGGCACCTTTGCCAGGGTAAGCGCCTGGGGTGTCGACGAGTGTTATCACCGGAATGCCAAAACGGTCAGCGAGGTCCATTAGGCGGATCGCTTTGCGATAGCCTTCGGGACGTGCCATGCCGAAATTGTGTTCAATACGGCTCTTAGTGTCGCTGCCTTTTTCGTGACCGATTACCATGACTGAGCGACCGTTGATCCGTGCAAGACCACCCAAAACAGCGTTGTCCTCGGCAAAGTTACGGTCACCCGCAAGCGGGGTGTAATCGGTGAAAAGTGTTTCGATGTAATCGCGGCAATGCGGGCGTTCCGCATGGCGGGCGACCTGACATTTGCGCCAAGGTGTCAGCGAGCCATACAGTTGGCTCAGCATGTCTTCGGCCTTTTTTTGAAGGCCTGCGGCTTCTTTTTCGACGTCCATCTCTGGATTTGCACGGGCAAGGGCGCGCAATTCTTCGACTTTGCCCTCAATTTCGGCGAGGGGTTTTTCGAACTCGAGGTAAATCGTCATCTCTTGCCTCTCGGGACGTTACGTTTCGTCTGGATATAAGGCCGCATGGCGGTGCTTTGCAACTCGCCTTGTCGTGTTGAGGCTGTTTGTTGCGCCGAACACGGGCATTTGCAAAGGTGAGTTGATTGATTTTGGAGATTCTCATGCGAGTAGTTTTAACAGCAGCAGCGATTGCACTTTTGGCCGCGAACCCCTTGGCCGCGCAGTCTATCAACTTTGGCGATGATGCCAGCCAGTGGTCGAATGACGGCGAATGCGACGACCCTCGTTTCGAGGGGAAGGGGATGACGACGACCCCGCTTTTGGACTCGGACATCATGCATGACGCGAGCGACTGCGAAGCCGCGTTTAATGCCGGCACGATTACACTATCGGCCTCTGCACAAGCAGGCGTGAAGGGCGGACGCGTCACGGCGCCTGAACCTGTGATCGTGGATGGTATTAACTTCGGCGATGACAGTGGCGAATGGTCGATGGATGGCGAATGTGATGACCGTCGGTTCTATGGATCAGCGATGGCCAGTAGCGTGAGCTGGACCTACGTCGGTGCTGACGCGACCGATTGTTCGGTGGCTTATCTCAACGGTGACGTGAAGCTTTGGGATTACAACGACGCGAAGGCCATGACCAATTGCGCGGCCGTCGATTTTGGCGACGATAATGGCGAGTATCCGCAGGACATGGAGTGTGACGACCCGCGTTTCGAAGGGCCGGCATCCGCGATGTCAGTTGCTATTGAAAACCTCGGCCACGATGCGAGCGATTGTGCGAAGCTTTGCGCTTTTGGTGTGGTGTTCATGCGCGACTACTAATCGCGAGGGCGTTCAACAAAAACGGCCGGCTCTATCAAAGCCGGCCGTTTGAATTTTGTAGGTTTGCCTTAGCTGCCAGCAATCATCTCGGACTGGCGGACAATCACTTCGGCCTGCTTGATCGACGCGATGTCAACCAAACGGCCTTTGTAGACAGTTGCGCCTTCGCCGCGGGCTTTAGCCTCTTCCATAGCTGCGAGGATTTCGCGGGCTTCG
>NZ_JALRGW010000099.1:0-1065 GCF_023253315.1 Aestuarium sp. | reverse complement strand
AACGCACGCTTGGATTAGAGTTAGCGATCCAGACAAGATCAGCACACTCAAAGCACACATTGATACGCAGATGGTTCTGCATGGCGCATCATTCCGTTTCCCAATCAAAAGCAAGTTGACAGGCGAAGTCATCGGCGGTCAGGACCGCAGTGTGTTTGACCTTGCAGTCCTAGACACTGGCAGACTTGTGTTCTGCGCAAAGCCAGAAGTGTTGATTGATGGATACGCAATGGCAGACGCTGGTATAACCATCCACAACCCCGCTGGAGGCGCGTTAGACATTTCTTGGGCCGAGGTGCCAACACAGCGTGACCTTGAGCTGCTCCGGACCAAAACAGGCCTCTCTAAGCGTGTTAGCGTCGAGAGTGGAAATGTATCAACGATTGTAACTGGTGAACTGACAGATGACACTCCAATTGAAATTAAAGGCAGCGTGCGCAGGCTCAAAGATTGGGCTGATGAAATGCAGCCAGGCGATAAGAAGCGATGCGAAAGCCCTTTCAGGTTTAGCCAATCGGAGGCAGCGTTTATCAAGATCGGGGACAATGGATTACCGTTTGTCCACGACATTGGGAATGGCACAACTTACAAGATGCAACGTGAACTCGTGTTGCGTGATGACCTATCCGACTTTGACTACATCCCAGAAGAGCCGACTGCTCGGGAAAAAGAAGTTGTGGAGGTTAAACACGAAGACTTTAAGCAGGAAGGTGGTTTTGCAGATTGGGCTTTTCTAACGCGTCGTGGGGCATTCTATAACATCTTTACAGGTGAAGAATGCAAGACGCAGGCATTCAATCTAGCCTACGGTCGAGATGTGCCAGAGGTGCAAGATGGCGACAAGATTACGCGCCCATCAGCCTCGCGCTATGTCATGCACTTCATTGACGGTCGCACAGCATATGACACGCTCTACATGCCGTCTGCATTGTCAGTTGGGTCTATGTTCTTTGAGCGAGATGGCGTGCAATACGTCAACTCATACATTCCAACTTGGGTTCCAAAGGTAGACCCAAACTGGCGCGATGGCAGCGCATGGAAAGTTTGTGACGCACACCTAAAGAT
>NZ_JALRGW010000098.1:0-1067 GCF_023253315.1 Aestuarium sp. | reverse complement strand
ATATAGAGTTTAAACTTCTTAGCAAACAAGAGCAAAGTCAATACTACGCAATCAACGAACTTACCGATTTCGAAGATTTCAAAGCGATAAAAAAAGAAGCAGAGACAAAAAAATCAGAGCTTAAAAAAGATTTAAACTCTATTAAGGTAACGCATACAAAAAGAAAAAGTTACTCTTTGACTGGAGGCAGCAGCTCTGAAAACGTTCACTCTTTTGAGTATACTAAAAATGCATCAGAGACAAGAGTAGATAGAACAGACAGACCAGAAAATGGCATAGGCTATCTCTGGACTATGTATCAAAGCAAAAGAGCAAGAAAAGCTTTTAAAAACGAAGGTCAAGTAAATGCAAACAAGTTAAAGAAAGGCGATATTGTCCGTGTAGCTGGAGTTAATGGTAGTCAATACGTTCAGATAGAAGAGATATATCCAGAAATGTACAAAGACCCAGAGCGTAAAAACTCGATAAAGGAATACTACATTACAGGAAAAGCCTTATTGTCTACAAGTAGCTTCTCTGTAATAGAAGATAGCGGCATTTACGGGCAAGAAGGAAACTATTCTGTTAATATGGATATGTCGTCACGTTACGGCACTGGAGCTACTATTTCGTTTCCAGCGGGTCGTGGAGGCGCATATATGCCGTTTAAAAAGTTTGATGTATACAGTATAAAAGATGCAAAAGCAATTAACCTTGACGGAACTCTTAAAGACCCTGTAAAAGCCAATATAGATAACTTCAAGAATTTCTTAAGCGAAGACGCTACTAAAGACAATATAGCAGAAACGCTATCTGGTAGAGTGAATCCAAAACATTTTGCTGAGTCGGAAATCTACGCAAGAGCTGCTTACGCCATTCTCGAGGGTAAATCGCAAAAAGAAATACAGGCAATTCAAGATAAATCAAGAGAAGATATTAAAGCTCTTGAGTCAAAGTCGTCAATAGCGGAGCAGACTAAAGAACAGACTGAAAACCAAACTGATGTAAAAGATGGTTTTACTATTCTTGAAACAGATAATTTCAAAGGTGAGAACGCTGTTGGTGTAGATAAGTCTACTTTGCTGTCT
>NZ_JALRGW010000097.1:0-1077 GCF_023253315.1 Aestuarium sp. | reverse complement strand
GAACAAGACATTTTTCACGGTGCCAAAAAGCGTTAAATAACTTTATGACAAAGAAACTTGAAGAATTATTTAACTTGCCAGAGCCTTCATCTGATGATGCAAGCCCTGAGGAAACAATGGCCAACATCGAATCTAAGCGAGAAACGTTCCAAGAAATTGATTCTGCAATTGATAAAATTGATGCGGCACTGCCTACTGTAAGAGACTTGAGTGCAAGTGATTCGGAACTAGATGAACTTGCTGATTTGGCCAAAGACAAATTCAATGATCTAATGGATCTGGGTATGAACATGGAAGCACGTTTCAGCGGTACAGTATTTCAAACAGCGGGCACATTATTAGGTCATGCGATTACTGCTAAACAAGCCAAGTTGGACAAAAAATTAAGAATGGTGGACTTACAGTTAAAGAAAATGCGACTAGACCATCAGATTAAAAAAGATAACGGAGTTATTGATGATGATGCTATTGAAGGCAAAGGTACAGTTATAGACCGCAATGCACTACTAGCCGAAATCCTCAATAAACCAAAGCAATAAATAGCTAAAAATGCTAAATATCTAATAATAGGAACAATTATGAAGTCTTTTAAAGCCTATCTAACAGAATCTGTACGTACATATGATTTTAGAGTGCGCATCGCTGGCGAAGTAACAACAGAAGCTATCGCCAAAATGAAGTCAGCTCTAGAGCTGTACAAAATGGAAAGCATGAGCAAGCCTAAGCGTTTGCCTATCCAGGAAACAAATTTATTCCCTAGCATGGGTCCAGTAGAAGTTAACGTTATTGACGTTAGTGTTGCTTATCCTGCTAACGATGATCAGATTCGCAATGCAATTGCAGGCTGCGGTTGTTTCGCGGCAGAAGCAATCCGTGTTAACGGACAAGGTGGCGCATTTGAAGCCATTATGGACGGCACAGAAGTTAGTAACAAAGGTGGCAAGCCTGGTGAAGCAGTTCTTGATGAAGAAGAAATGAAAGCAGAACCAGTTCCCAAAGATCTAGTAGGTGATGCACGTATTCCTAGCCTAATTAAAGAACTAGAAGAAACACGCAAGTACGAATACCCAGAAGCAG
>NZ_JALRGW010000096.1:0-1083 GCF_023253315.1 Aestuarium sp. | reverse complement strand
CAATATCTTTGCAACCTTCTGCTTGTTGCGCTCGATCTCTTCCTTCGATGGCTCGTAGGTCAATGCTGGCCCTGCTGCAGGGACATGCGCTTGCCTCAGCATCTCTTTAAATTTTGGCAATGTCGGTGGCTCGTCTGGCAAATTGGAAAGCGCGATCTTAATCGCATCTGGATATTCCACGTAACCTCCGAGCGCGTCAGCCCATGTGTTCATGGCGTTGACTACACCGGTATCCATGCCGTCCGCGGTGAGCTGTCCAAGCTTCCACATGTTGGCCCAGCGGTTGCCGTAATAGCCGTGCATGGTATTAAAAATCCTCTGCACCCAAGAATCCGGCAATCGTCTGACCGGGGGTAATGTCGATTGTTCTTTGCCCATCGTCGATGTTCCTTTCGTCTCCAAAGATTGCCCTTGCAAAAGCAAGGTTCGATGCCTGATTTGGGGTCAGGCTTTTCTCCGCATTGGTTTTTACCCAGTCTGCGTTGAATCCAGTCCAGCCACGCAAGCAGATGATCTGCAGCGCTGCGTCAAGCGTTAGCCCAGCCTTGTTCGCCTCCCGCTGTATTCCCTTTATCGCGGTAGTCGTGATCGGCGCTTTCTTGGCTTTGCGTTGCTTTACGAAGTCAGCCCACGTTGTTTCCAAAACACCATCAGGACATAGCACCGGAGGTGCTTTATCTTTTATTGGTGTCTGGTGTATGGTGTCTGGTGACTGGTGAGCATTGCGTTCGGTATGCGTTCGCATTGCGTTCGCATCAGATTCGCATTGCGTTTTATCCCACCTTACCCTAGCAGATGCCGCAGCCTTGCTACGTTTTTCACGATATCGCTGTATCTCAATATCGGCGCGCTTGTTATGCCATCCATCGTCGGTCAGGAAAAAAAATTCTTGCAACACGCTCTCGACCGCGGATTTTTCTTCCCGAGTTCTGGCACCAATCAGTCGCTGGACCGCCGGCAATTCTTTGGGCAATGGTCGTTCTTCAGCGTAATATTTCCTGATCAAGCGGCTATACGCAGCATCCTCGACGAAGGTAAGATGCGCTGTCGCCTGCGCATAATCTCCGATGTGGTGCTCGTAGT
>NZ_JALRGW010000095.1:0-1084 GCF_023253315.1 Aestuarium sp. | reverse complement strand
ATCGGGCAGGATTTCACGTTTAGGGACTTCGCGACGACGTGGCATTTTTAAACCTCTTAATTGCTTCAGTTGGCTGGTAGCTTTGCTACACAACCGCGAGAGCTATTTCCAACTCTCACTTACTCGACCCGCTTGCAACACGCAAGTTTGGGGTCACTACGCTGTCACTGCGCGTCACGCAGAGCAGCACCTGTTAACTTTTGAAAATTACTTCGCTTTTGGCTTCTTCGCACCGTACTTGGAGCGTGACTGCTTACGGTCTTTAACGCCTTGCAAGTCAAGTGAGCCACGAACGATGTGGTAACGCACACCGGGCAAGTCTTTGACACGACCACCGCGCACGAGAACCACACTGTGCTCTTGCAAGTTGTGGCCTTCACCGCCGATGTATGAGATCACCTCAAAACCGTTGGTCAAGCGCACCTTGGCAACTTTACGCAAAGCGGAGTTAGGCTTTTTAGGTGTCGTGGTGTACACGCGAGTGCAAACGCCACGACGTTGTGGACAATTTTCCATCGCTGGGCTCTTGGACTTGATCTTTTCGACCGTCCGCCCGTGGCGAATGAGTTGGTTAATGGTTGGCATGAAACGTCCCTAAACGTCAAAAATCAAAAAACAAATACACGCGCCTGTCTTGATGGACAGCAACCCACGCCCGTGAAAACGCAGATTGCGCAGACGCGCATCCCTTCGGTTTTTTCCGAAAAGCCCTCGATCATAGCATTGATGGGTTTTTGTGGGGCAGCGCCGGTAAGTTTTTTAGCGCAATGCCGCCAGCGCGTTGTATTTCAAACACCCGCGACAGTGGCTTGATTGTCGCGAGTGTTTCCTTTTTACTTACTCCGTGAGGAGCAGCAAGGTATCCCACATCCGACCGAGGAAGCCATCCGCCTCGACAGGCTGCGCCACGACCAACGGCTGTTTTGTCAGGATGGTGCCATCGGGCAAGGCGACCGTGACATCACCGACCACTTGTCCAGCGGGCAAAGGCGCAATCAACCGATCAGGCACATTCACTTTGATATCGAGTTTGCCCGCCATGCCCGTTGGCACGGCGACCGATAGCCCGCCCGCTACGCCCAAT
>NZ_JALRGW010000094.1:0-1084 GCF_023253315.1 Aestuarium sp. | reverse complement strand
CGTTTTCGAGGGGCACAACGCGCATCACGCGGTTGTTTTTAACTTGTACGATCAGGTTTGCACCGGTGCTGTCATGCGGGCTGACTGACTTACGACGCGACAACTCCCACGTGCGCGCGTTGTAGCGGAAGGGTTTGCTTGTCAGCGCACCCACCGGGCAAATGTCAATCATGTTGCCAGACAGCTCTGAGTCAACGGTCTCACCCAAGAAGGTTTCGATCTCTGCGTGCTCGCCACGGTTGGACATACCCAACTCCATGTCGCCAGCGATTTCCTCGCCAAAGCGCACGCAACGGGTGCAGTGGATGCAACGGCTCATCTCCTCCATGGAGATCAGCGGTCCGACGTTTTTATGGAAGACGACGCGCTTTTCTTCTTCGTAGTGCGAACTGCTGCCACCGTAGCCAACGGCCAGGTCTTGCAACTGGCACTCACCACCCTGGTCACAGATCGGGCAATCCAGCGGGTGGTTAATGAGCAAAAACTCCATCACGGACTGTTGTGCCTTGATGGCTTTATCAGTCTTGGTGTGCACCACCATGCCTTGCGCTACGGGCGTGGCGCACGCGGGCATCGCTTTGGGTGCCTTTTCAACGTCCACCAAGCACATACGGCAGTTGGCCGCGATCGAGAGTTTCTTGTGGTAGCAAAAATGAGGGATGTAGGTGCCGGCTTTTTCGGCGGCATGCATCACCATGCTCCCCTCGGGAACCTCAACCTTTTTGCCGTCTAATTCAATTTCAACCATGGGTTTGCCTGTTGTGTTCACTCGCCCGTACCAGGCATGCAAGCTTTGTGCTTGATGTGGTGTTCAAACTCGTGACGGAAATGTTTGATCATGGCGCGAACGGGCATCGCGGCCGCATCGCCGAGGGCACAAATCGTGCGACCCTGAATGCCATCTGCAACGCGATTCAATTGCTCCAAATCGCTTTCGCGTCCTTGGCCGTTTTCAATGCGTTCCACCATGCGCCACAACCAGCCCGTACCCTCACGGCAGGGCGTGCATTGGCCGCAGCTCTCATGCATGTAAAAGTAAGACAGGCGCAACAGACTCTTCACCATGCAGCGCGTATCATCCATG
>NZ_JALRGW010000093.1:0-1106 GCF_023253315.1 Aestuarium sp. | reverse complement strand
CGCCGAAAGCGTAAACGATGAGCAGCCAGCCATTGCGCGTCGAGGGGACAGAAGCCCCGAACCGACCCAGCAGCGTAAGCGGCCAACCGCCAAGAAGGCGGTGAGGATGATGTTGAAGTGGTGATCGTCGTGGATGACGGCGAAGACGTAGTTGAAGAAGCAGTCGTCCGCAACGCCAGCGAGCAGCTATGCGTTGAGGGGTCGTGCCCCGAGCCGACCAGACATCGCGGGCGACCAACCGTTGAGAAGACGGGAAAGCTGCAGCCGTCTGATAACGGCAATGAATAGACAGTCGCCGAGGGGGCGTCCCCAAGTCAACCGAACATCGTGGGCGGCCACCCGTCGCAAAGATGGCGAGGACGATGCCGAAGAAGCAGTCGTCCGAGACTCCAGCGAACAACTAAAAGTCGAGGGGGCATGCCTCCGGCCAGCCGAGATTAGTAGACGACCAACCGTCCATAATGGTGAAAACGACGCCCAAGAGGCACTCGTCTGATGGATCAGCCAACCGCTGCACATTGAGGGGCCTTACCCCGAGCCGACTCAGCATCGTGGGCGTAAGATCGCTGCGACGACGGCGAGAATGATGCCGAAGAACTGATGACTTCAGCCAGCCGCTGCGCTTAACCGTTTGGGGGGCGAGCAAGCTCCACAAATGTGCACTCGTCAACATAGCGAACAGTTGCGCCTCGAGGGGGTGCGCCCCGAGCCGAGCCGACCGAACTGGCGGCCAGCCGTCAGGTAGTATTAAGGTTGCTGCAGAAGAGGCAATCGTCAAATGACGGCAGCGAACAACTGAGCGTCGAGGGACATGCCCCGAGCAGGCCCGACATGGTGGGCAGCCAAACGTCGAAGAGACGGTTTGGAAAAAACCTTTTTACACCCCCGGAAGAGACGGAACACGGAACGCGGCCCGGAGGCCGGGGTCCGGGGGTCGTCCCCGGGGGTGTGGGTTCGAAGAACAGGGGGGGGCATGTACGCGTATACAGAGGGGGGTCTATCTCTATAGCCATTTTGTCTGTTTGTTTGTGGACTGGACTACTTGAGCAGTAGCAGAGCACTCACCCGGGCATTCAAGTGCCGGGGGTGGCGCGCGCCGTCGCGAT
>NZ_JALRGW010000092.1:0-1130 GCF_023253315.1 Aestuarium sp. | reverse complement strand
GAAATAGTTTCAAGAGGTAATCACATTAAACTTCATCCTGAAATAAATGATAAATCTATTGATGTAAATTTTAAAGAAATAGATATTGACACTTTAAAAGAATTAAGAAAAACTATGTCTATATCAAAAATAGCGGAATATTTTAATGTATCAACTATGACTATATGGTATAGGATGAAAAAAAACAATATAAAAACAACTAAATTAAGTGATTATGAAATAAAAGAAATAAGAGAACTTTTAAAAACTAAAATTAGTCAAAGAGAAATAGCTAAAAAATTTAATGTATCAGAACAATTAATCTCAAACATAAAAAAAAATAAAAGATATGGAAACAAATAAATGCAAAGATCAAATTCACACAGATTCATATAGTATTTTTAACAGCGATTGTATGTTAGTAATGCCTAATTTAGAAAATGAAAGCATTGACTTATCAATATATAGCCCCCCATTTGCTGGATTGTACAATTATTCAAGTTCAGAAAATGATTTTTCAAACTGCGAAAGTAAAGAACAGTTTTTAGAACAATATGAGTTTTTAGTTGCAGAAATTGCAAGGGTAACTAAATCAGGACGTATAACAGCTGTTCATTGTACAGATGTATTCGATAATACTTGCCGATTATGGGATTTTCCAAACGAGATAATAAGAATACACCAAAAGTACGGATTTGAATATCGAAATCGTATTACAATTTGGAAAGAGCCTTTAAAAGTTCGTATGCGTACAATGGTGCAATCTTTAATGCATAAGTTTATAGTTGAAGATTCTACTAAGTGCTTTACTGCTATGCCTGATTATGTTTTAGTATTCACTAAAAAAGGGGAAAACAAAGTTCCTGTAACTCATAAATTTGGTATTAATAATTATGCTGGTGAAGTTCCTATTTTACCAAATATTTTAAGAGCATGGAACAACGCTAATAATTCAGATTTAAACGAAGTTGAATTATGGGAGCATTTGAAAAACATAAATGAAGATGATAAAATAACAAAGTTAAACCATTATATATGGCAGCGTTATGCCAGTTCTGTTTGGGATGATATTAGAATTGATAATGTTTTACCGTTTAGAGATTCTAAAGAAGACGACGACGAAAAACACGTACACCCTTTACAATTAGATG
>NZ_JALRGW010000091.1:0-1131 GCF_023253315.1 Aestuarium sp. | reverse complement strand
GGCGGGATCCGCGGCATGGCGTTGAACCTTGAAGTCGACAACGTTGGTGTTGTTATCTTCGGTTCCGACCGTGACATCAAAGAAGGCGATACGGTCAAGCGCACCAAGTCCATCGTGGACGTTCCGGTTGGCAACGGCCTGTTGGGCCGTGTTGTTGACGGCCTTGGCAACCCGATCGACGGCAAAGGCCCGATCGAGTCGACCGAGCGTCGCATTGCTGACCAAAAAGCACCGGGCATCATTCCGCGTAAGGGTGTGCACGAGCCAATGGCAACCGGCCTTAAGGCTGTTGACGCTATGATCCCGGTTGGCCGTGGCCAGCGCGAATTGATCATCGGTGACCGTCAGACCGGCAAAACCGCCGTGGCTTTGGACACCATTCTGAACCAGAAGTCCTATAACGAGGCTGCTGGCGACGACGAAAACAAAAAGCTGTACTGCATCTATGTGGCTATCGGTCAAAAGCGTTCGACCGTTGCGCAGCTGGTGAAAAAGCTGGAAGAAACCGGCGCGATTGACTATACAATCGTGGTGGCTGCGACCGCCTCCGACCCTGCACCTTTGCAGTTCCTTGCGCCCTATTCGGCAACCGCAATGGCGGAATTCTTCCGCGACAACGGCCGCCATGCGCTGATCATCTATGATGACTTGTCCAAGCAGGCCGTGTCCTACCGTCAGATGTCGCTGTTGCTGCGCCGCCCACCAGGCCGCGAAGCCTATCCTGGCGACGTTTTCTATCTGCACAGCCGTTTGCTGGAGCGTTCGTCGAAGCTGAACGCCGATTTCGGTTCGGGTTCGCTGACAGCTTTGCCGATCATCGAGACCCAGGGCGGTGACGTTTCGGCCTTTATTCCGACCAACGTGATCTCGATCACCGACGGCCAGATCTTCTTGGAAACCGAATTGTTCTACCAAGGCATCCGCCCTGCTGTGAACACCGGTCTGTCGGTTTCGCGCGTGGGCTCTTCGGCCCAAACCAACGCGATGAAGTCGGTGGCTGGTAAAGTGAAACTGGAACTGGCGCAGTATCGCGAAATGGCTGCCTTTGCGCAGTTCGGTTCGGATCTTGATGCTTCGACCCAAGCTTTGCTGAACCGTGGCGCACGTTTGACCGAACTGATGAAGCAGCCG
>NZ_JALRGW010000090.1:0-1145 GCF_023253315.1 Aestuarium sp. | reverse complement strand
CGCGACTTGAATCTGCACATGGGCACGATGCATTTCTGATTCCCGATGCGACCTATGAGCGGATTTTTAAAGCATTCATGGATCGAGTACATCAGGATCTCGGAGGTAACGCATGATCTCGCACTCCTATCAAATTCCTGATTGGATCGCTAAGAATTCACGTGTCCTCGATCTCGGCTGTGGCGACGGCCGGTTGCTTGCGCAATTGGTTGAAACTCATGCGATTGATGCGCTCGGCCTCGAACTGGATCCAGATAAAATCGCAGCTTGTCTCGATTTAGGCCTGAGCGTCGTTCAACAGGACTTGAACCGAGGTCTTTCAAACTTCAATGATCAGCAGTTTGATACTGTCATCATGACTCAGACATTGCAGGCGATTCGCCGTCCAGACCTTGCGCTGTCTGAAATGCTCCGTGTCGGCCGAGAAGCGATCGTGACATTTCCGAATTTTGCCTACATCAGGAACCGTATCCAATTGGGTCTAGCCGGTCACATGCCTGTGAATCCGCAGTTACCAAACCCCTGGTACGACACACCAAATATTCATCTCTCGACATTCCGAGACTTTGAAGAGCTCTGTCAGACACTGTCTATTCGGATCCTCGACAAAGATACTTCAAATCTGTCGGGCAAACGCACTTGGCTTGGAACAGTTTGGCCCAATCTCTTTGGAGAAGTTGCTGTTTATCGACTAACCAAGGAGTCTTAATGCGACAGATCATCGCGGCCCTTTTATGTTGTTGGACGCTCACTGTCCATTCCACTGAAATTGTTAGAGAACAGGGCTTTGAGGTGCAAATCCAGCCCTTTCCATCAACCTTTTTAACGCAAGACGTCGCATCAACCTACGGCTTTGAGCGAAGTCGGCGCCAGGCTCTGATTAATGTCGTTGTATTGAAGATTCAGCCTGACGGCCAAGCGCGTGGTGCGGTGCCAGCATCTGTAACAGGATTTTCAAAGAATCTACTCGGACAAACGCAAACCCTGACCTTTCGTGAGATTGATGAAGGTGATGAAATTAATATTTCAAAAGTTTTTATTGATAGTGTAAATGAAACACAATCGTCAGTAGTTGTTCCTGAAGATTTAAATTTTACTTTTTCAGCAAATATCTATAATGTAAATTGGAATACAGATGGTAAAAC
>NZ_JALRGW010000008.1:0-87089 GCF_023253315.1 Aestuarium sp. | reverse complement strand
CATCACCCTCCAGAAGTCGTAGCTGTCGGAAACGACACTGACGATACCGGTCGGGTGAACATCGAACAGTACACGGTCCAGGATTTCGAACTCACCCTCAAGGCCGCCCATGGTCATGACGCTGTGCTCGCTGGCCGGAACAGAAGCAGCTACCAGACCTTCTGCAGCGTAGTACTGCTTCAGGTATTGTGCTGCCACAATCGTATCGCTGCCCGTGAAGCTCAAGAGGTGCCCTGCTCCAGTCCTAGCAGCGTCATGCAGACCACTCATGCCACGCATAGAGAAGTCGTGGCCTTGCCACTGGACAAACTCTTTGGGCGCACCGGTCTCCTCTGCCCAATAGTCGAAAATGCGCTCCACATTGCCGCGTAATTTTTTGCCCGACGGAGGCTTCGCAAGCCAGATATCTTTCAAGGTCTCGACGATCTCTCGTCGTTTGATTTGATTAACAGGTCGCGTGCCCAAAGCCGGAAAAACATAGTCTTCGAGCTGTTGGATAACCTGACGCTTGTATGCACCTTCAGATAAACCAGCCTTTAAATGGTTTTCATACCAATCACGCGCAACCTCCTCGAAAGTTGGCGGGGCGTCATGGTCACTTACTCGCCCAGTGATCACCAGACGCTGCAGAGCAATTGGGTCTACGGTCACACCTAAGGCAGACTTGATAACCTGCGCGCTATACCCTGCCCCAACCAAACCCTTGATCACACTGGTAACCTGGCGTGCCACATCCGCTTTCAGGTCAGGCCACGTGCCAAGCGTGAGATTTGTTCTCTTACCCCCAATCGTGATGCGGCAGACCCAGGACATCCGCCCAGAGGACCTACAAAACACATAAAGGTTGGGGGTGCCATCGGGGACCCATTGCTCTTCGCGCTGCTGAGCCAGCCCCTCCAACTCACGAAACTTCAAGGCCATTCTGTATACCAATTGTAGCCAAACACCTTACTACAGAATGCATATCATGAGACAAATTGAAAGCGAAAAACCCATAAAATAAGGGAGATACGGAACTCATTCACCTAAATGGAACAAACACCAGAGTTCCCTACGGGCTGCCACTTTTCCCCAGCATTGTTATCGCCCCTTAGGGAAAACCTCGTAGCCTGCTTCTTCGGGTTCGTCGTCGATCAGTTCGCGTGGGAACCCATCAGCCAGAACGCTCAGCCCCGTGGCCTCTTCTAGACGTTCAATGATCCGGTCCGATTGAGCGCGATCGCCAAACCGCCGCTGACCGTCGCTCATAATGTCGATCATCAGTGGCGAAATTTCGAGCGGCACACCGTGGTCGTCCGCGATTTTCTGAAACAACCCGATGTCCTTTTGCACGAGGTCCATGGTGAAGTTCACATCCCGCGACCCTGACAAGATCAACTGGCTCTCCGTTTCATGGACAAAGCTGGTGCCCGACGAAATCTTAATCGCCTCATAGGTCGTCGCCATATCCAGCCCAGCGGCCTTCATCGTGATCAACGCCTCACAGCAGGTCAAAAGGTTCGCCGTGGCGAGGTAGTTCGTCATCACTTTCAACAAAGACGCGGACCCCAATTCGCCCGTGTGCAGCACCCGACGGCCCAATGTGGTGGTGAGCGGAAGAACCTTATCAAAGGCGGCTCGATCCCCACCCACAAAGATCGAGATGTTGCCTGTATCCGCGCGATGGCATCCGCCCGACACAGGACATTCGACCGCATAGGCGTCCTTTGAATGAACGATCTGGGCAATCCGTTTGAGTTCATCCGCATCGGTCGTGGACATTTCCATCCAAACCTTGCCCACAGACAGCCCCGCAATCACGCCATTGTCGGCTTCCATCACGACGGAACAGGCTTTAGGCGACGGCAAACAGGTGATCACCACGTCGCAGATTTCGGCCATCTCTCTAGGACTATCGGCCCAAGAGGCGCCACGCTGCTCATACGCCTCTTTCAGATCGCTATTGAGGTCATGAACGACGGTATCGAAACCGTTGCGGATCAAACTCCCCGCCAGTTTTCCGCCAACATTTCCTAAACCGATAAAACCAACTTTCATTGCGTCACCCTCGTATTTTGGTGTTTTCACCTCTGGCACGGCAGGGTGGATCTTTGGCGCCAGCGTTTCACAGTTATTTTGATCTGTCAGTTTATTTCGAAGGGATATCTACCTTTGGAAGGCGCGTCGAACTTTCGATATACCATCAGCAAAATCAGGTAGTTCACACCCTTTTTCCGCGAGAGATCACAGCTCTTTTGGCGTGACCTCATTCTAATTCGAACCAACATCAAAATTTGATCAAGTTTTTCCTTGTTCGACTCAAACAATCCGCGCAACCCTGCGTCGGAGGAATGAGGAGAGCCGAATAAATGCCACAAATTAAAGCCGCCGTTTGTCACGAGTTTGGGAAACCACTGGTCGTCGAAAAAGTTGAACTCCGCGCCCCAATCAGTGGCGAAGTTGAGGTGACATTGGCCGCCTGTGCGATCTGCCATTCCGATATCACATACGCGTCAGGCGCTTGGGGTGGATCGCTCCCCGCTGTGTATGGGCACGAGGCCGCTGGCCACATCACCGCGGTTGGCGACGGTGTCCACGGGGTCAAAATCGGCGACCCTGTTGTGGTCACACTGATCCGGTCATGCGGGACTTGTGCGCCCTGCTCTTCTGGCAAGCCAACGATTTGCGACACCTCATATGACGGCGATCATGGGCCACTGAAAACGGTGGATGGCGGCAAGCTGCATCAGGCAATGGCGACGGGCGGCTTTGCTGAAAAGGTCGTTGTGGACCACAGTCAGGTCGTTCGTATCCCCGAAAACATGGACCTCGCGGCCGCCTCTCTGCTGGCATGCGGCGTAATCACAGGCGTCGGTGCTGTGGTGAACGCGGCCCAACTTCGCGCGGGTCAGGACGTGGTCGTGATCGGCGCTGGCGGCGTGGGCCTGAACGCAATCCAAGGCGCACGGATCGCAGGTGCGCGTCGGATCGTTGCTGTCGACATGTCCGACGAAAAACTCGAAATCGCCAAGGATTTCGGCGCTACCGATACCGTTCTCGGCACCCAAGACAACCCGTGGCGCGCCGCGAAAGAGGCATTGGGCCGTGGTGCAGATGCGGTCTTTGTCACCGTGGGTGCTGCGGGCGCATACAACGATGCGCCCCGCTATATCGCAAAAGGCGGTAAGGTCGTGATGGTCGGCATGCCGCCATCAGGTGCCATGAGCCAGTATGAGCCGGGCAACTTTGCCGCCGCTGGTCAGTCGTTGATCGGATCGAAAATGGGCGATGCCGTGATCAAGCGCGACATTCCATGGATGATCGACCTCTATGGCCAAGGACGTCTAAAGCTCGATGAATTGATCTCTGAGAAATACAGCTTGGATCAAATCAACGAAGCGATCGAGTCCACGAAAACGGGCACCGCAAAACGGAACGTCATCGTCTTTTAATCCCAGCCATAAACTGGAGGGCCTGATATGAAACTGGCCGATTTGGATATCATCGTCACTTCCCCAACCGCGCCCGGTTGGGGAGGGCGTTATTGGATTTTGGTGAAGGTCACGACCGATACGGGCATCGTGGGCTGGGGCGAATGTTATGCCTCGACCGTGGGGCCAGAGGCCATGCGCCACGTCATCCGCGATGTGTTTGAACGACATATGGCGGGCGAAAATCCTGAGAATATCGAACTGATGTTCCGCCGCGTTTATTCGTCTGGGTTCACGCAGCGCCCTGATCTGACGGTCATGGGCGCGTGGTCTGGGTTGGAAATTGCGTGCTGGGATATCCTCGGCAAAGATCGTGATCGCCCCGTTCATGCCCTGATCGGCGGCAAACTCAACGACCGCATTCGCGCCTATACCTACCTTTATCCAACCCGCCCCACGCACACTCTGCCCGACTTTTGGGTTGATGCCGCGATGGCCGCTGAGAGTGCGCTGGATATGGTGAACAAAGGCTACACTGCCGTCAAATTCGATCCCGCAGGCCCCTACACCATTCGGTCGGGTCACATGCCTGCGATGCGAGATATCAGCCGATCCATCGAGTTTTGTGCCACGATCCGAGAGGCCGTTGGCGACCGCGCTGACCTTTTGTTCGGCACGCACGGCCAGTTTTCGACGGGGGGTGCGATCCGCATGGGGGCCGCAATCGAAACCTATTCGCCGCTCTGGTACGAAGAACCAATTCCGCCCGACACCCTGCGCGAAATGCAAAAGGTGGCCGAGGCCGTGAACATCCCAGTGGCGACAGGCGAACGCCTCACGACAACCCGTGAATTTGCGGAGGCATTGCGCGCGGGCGTTCAAATCCTGCAGCCTGCCCTTGGGCGATCTGGCGGGATTTGGGAAACGCGCAAAATCGCTGTGCTGGCAGAGGCTTGGAATGCCCAAGTCGCGCCACACCTCTATGCGGGGCCGATTGAGTGGGCCGCGAATATCCAGCTCGCCGCGACGATCCCGAATATTCTTATGGCAGAGACGATTGAGACGCCGTTCCATGCGGCGCTGATTAAGAACACGCTCTCGGTCGAGGACGGTTTTGTTACCGTTCCGGACGGCGCGGGCTTGGGTATTGAAGTGGATGAAGAACTGGCGCGGGCCAACGCCTACGACGGTGATGGCTTGCACCTGCAAATGCAGGAAGCGCCAATCAGCTATCACGAAGAGAACGTGTTCGAAGGTGGGGCGCCATCAAAAACCTGAGGCGCCCCTACCCTTTTATAGAGGCGGCAAGGTGCTGCGCAGATAGTCAAAGTGCTTCTGTGCCATGCCGCGATACGGCTTCCATCCATCCGCGGTATTCTGGGCTACCGCATCCGACAAAACAGCCAATGGCTGACCGCTGGACCGTGCAAGGATGATGGTCTGCGCGGCCTTTTCAAAGAAATACAGGTCCTCAAACGCATCAGCCACCGTTTCGCCGACGATGGTCACACCGTGGTTCCCCATGACGAGGACTGATTTGTCACCGATGGACTCTGCCAACCGCTCCCCCTCTTCCTCTGCGTCCGCAATACCGCCGAAGGACAAATCATAAGCGGTACGCCCGTAGAACCGCGCCGTGTTGTTGTCGATTGGAACAACGGTCGGGTCCTTCAAACAGGCCAAGGCCGTGGCGTAGGGCGAATGGGCATGCAGGATCACGCGGGCGTTCGGCAAACGGCGATGCAAGGTGCCATGAACGCACCACGCCGATGCATCAGGGGCATTTGGGCGCTCCATCACGCCCTCATCCTGACTGTCGAGCAACAAGAGGTCTTCGGGCATGATCGTCGCAAAATGCTGCCATTTAGCGTTCAACAGGAACTCTTGCCCATCGGCAGAAACCGCAGCACTGAAATGGTTCCCGACACTCTCGCTCCATCCCAGCATATGGCAGATACGAAACGCATCTGCCAAATCACGGCGCAGGGTGGCGGTGGCGTCTAGCGTCACAGTCGGTGCGTTCATGCCTTGAACCTTCCTTCGCTGACCAGTGCGCGATAGGTCGACCGCATTTCACCGCGATCCACATAGCATCCGCGCAAGTATCGATCGCCACTCGTCGCAGAATAGGCCGCCCGACCGTGCACAATACGGTGGTTGTCAAAGACCATACATTCGCCGCCCTTCATCAGGAACCGCATCATATATTTGTCTTCCTGCAGCATTTTCCCAAAGCGGCAAAACGCAGGGTAGTAGTCGTCGAGAAGCGCCTGATCGAGATCGAAAATATCCGCCATGTGCTGGCTGATCGTGAGGCCAGAGACTTCGCCATGTTGGTCCAATTCGATCACCGTCTGACGCGACCGCGAGTCATAGGTGTCATGTTCACAGAAGAACGGGATCGACACTTCGGACAGGAGCTTGAACCCTTCGGGATCGCGTTTGCGGAAATCATTCGCCACGGCCACACCATCCGAATAGAGGCTCTGCCCCCCGTCCACGGTGTTCACCCGACAATGAAGAAACTGGATACCCGGCGCGAACTCTTCGGCGGGGGTGTCCGTATGCAGTTCAAGCGCCGCCGAGGTATAGGCAGTATTCGTCGGGTTGATATGCGTTTTCACGTCAAAATAGTCGCCAAAGAACGTAGGCCGCACATAGCCCATCAGCTCTGCCGTTTGAGTGAGCCCCTCGTTGCTGTCAGGCATATCAGTCACGATGGTAAAACCGTGGACCAGCATCGCCTCGATCCACGCAGCGCGCTTCGTCTTGTCAGCAACCAACTCTGGCTGGGAAAAACGCGGGACGGTCGGATAATGATCGCTATACCACGCAATGCGTGGCAAATCGGCGGGATCGTGGCGCGGCTTGGCGACTTTATACGTTTCCAACCAGTCGAGGGGCATGCGGGTCACATGATCCTCACCTGCCCAGTCGATCACCAATGCATCACCGTCAACAGTTGCTGAGTTCGGGCGCGGCGCGGTATCGAGATGGAAAATGTCAAAGCTCCGCTCACGAGTGACCGAGCTAAACGATGATGGGCAGTTATCGCGCAGCCAGTAGTAGTTAAAGTAATGCGACCCGCCGTCGGACAGGGTGATGTGCAGACCTTTGTCACCGACTTCGGTCACATGTGGCGTGGTCATGATTGAGCTAAGTTCGTTCATTGTATGGCCCCAAAAGTATGTTCGCTGAGGATAAACGTCTCACGGGAATAGCTTGCGCGATAGCTCGGTTAGTATAATCATTACTTAACCTTATAGTTATACTAAGACCGCGATGAACCACTTCCCCCCTCTCCGCCTCCTTGTCACCTTCGAAGCTCTATCGCGCCATGGTTCTATGCGTGATGCGGCAGCACGGTTGAACGTTACACAGCCCGCCGTGAGCCAGGCGATCAAGGCGCTCGAAGATTACATTGGGGTTAGGTTAATCGACCGATCCGTTAGGCCCTCACGCATGACGGAAGAAGGCGAACTCCTCGCCCGTGCTGTTCGCGAAGGCCTAGGGCGCATCTCTGCTACGCTAGAAGACATTCGGGCGATGCAGGCAGATGCAGACCGTCAGATTACCGTGGCCTGCACGCTCGGCGTGGCCACATATTGGTTAATGCCCCGCTTATCGGGCTTCTATGATCGCCATCCCGAAATCACGGTTAACGTTCAGGCACCCGCCTCCGACCTCCCCGTCCTCTCGCCCGGCGTGGATATCGCGCTACGTTACGGCACGGGCGGCTGGCGCGAGGGCATCAATGAAAAGCTGTTCGACGAAATCGTCTGCCCTGTTGGTTCGCCTGATCTGATCGCGCGTTTGATGGCAGATGGGGCGGGCCTCGACACGGCCCCTCTCATCCATGTGCGCAACCCGCACAACCAACACTGGGCGGGATGGGAAGATTACCTTGCCGCCAAAGGGATCACTCGTCCACGCAGCAGCGGTCAGAGTTTCAACAACTATGTCCAAGCTATGCAGGCCGTGATCGACGGACGCGGGCTGATGCTTGGCTGGCGGTCGATCACCGAACGCGCCGTCCTCGAGGGCACCCTGACTGAATGGCCGAACGGCGCGCACGACTTAGGCACGGCCTATTACATCTCAACGGGCGTTGACCCGTCGAAAGATGCGCTACTGTTCACCCAATGGCTCCGCGAAGAGGCCGCATAGGTTATTCCGCAGCCGTCCCCATAACCTCTTCCATCCAGCCCATGCGCAGTTCAGGCACAGATTTCAGCAACATATCGGTGTAGTCATCGAACGGCGGGGCGAGGACTTCGGATTTTTTGCCATAGCGGACAAGTTTACCGAGGTGCATCACTGCAATCGTGTCCGCAATCGCCCGAACAGTCGCAATGTCATGCGTGATGAACATGTACGACACCTGTTCACGCTCTTGCAGATCAGCCAGCAGCTTCAGGATGCCTTCAGCGACCAAGGGGTCGAGGGCGCTCGTCACCTCGTCACAAATGATCAGCTTGGGCTTTGCGGCAAGCGCCCGAGCGATACACACCCGCTGCTTTTGACCGCCCGATAGTTCCGCTGGATACCGATCGATGAACTTCTCACCCAGTTCAATTTCATCGAGCAGTTCAACCACACGATTGCGTAACTCTTTACCCTTCATGCCGAAATAGAATTGCAAGGGTCGCCCGATGATCGTGCCAACGGTCTGACGCGGGTTCATCGCGACATCAGCCATCTGGTAGATCATCTGCAATTCACGCAAGTCGTCCCGCGAGCGGGATTTTTGGTCGGGCGTCAATTGCCGACCATCAAACACCATTTGCCCCGCGCTCAATGGCAAGAGCCCCGTGATCACCCGTGCCAACGTAGACTTGCCCGAACCTGACTCGCCCACCACAGCGAGGGTCGTCCCCGGTTGGATCGCCACATTGATGTTCGACAACACATCGCGCGTCATTCCGCGATAATTGGCACGGAGACCTTTCACTTCGAGGATCGGCGGGAGATCCGTGTTCTTTTCCTCGTGATCCTTGGCAACTACAGACACCAGCGCCTGAGTGTACTCTTCTTTGGGTGCCGTGATGATCTGTTCGGCTGTGCCATATTCAACCATCTTACCGTGCCGCAGAACCATGATGTCGTCCGCGATCTGCGCAACAACGGCGAGGTCGTGGGTGATATAGAGCGCCGCAACACCCTGATCCCGAATGGCTGCCTTGATCGCCGCCAAAACACCAAGCTGGGTCGTCACGTCGAGCGCCGTCGTCGGTTCGTCAAAAATCACCAAATCGGGTTGCGGACAGAGCGCCATTGCCGTCATCGCCCGCTGCAACTGACCACCAGAAACTTGGTGCGGATATCGATTCCCAAAGCTTTCGGGTTCGGGCAGACCCAGTTTGCGGAATAGATCGACAGCGCGTTTTTCGGCCTCTGCCTTCGTTGCACGGCCGTGCGTAATCGCGGCCTCTGTCACCTGCTCCATCAACCGTTTTGCAGGGTTGAATGCCGCCGCTGCCGATTGCGCGACATAGGTCACTTCTGCGCCACGCAGCGACCGCAACACACGGCCACGGGCTTTACGGATTTCACGACCGTTCAGATGGATTTCCCCACCCGAAAGCTCGATCCCGCCGCGACCATAAGCCATCGCAGAGAGGCCAATCGTCGATTTTCCTGCCCCCGATTCACCGATGAGGCCCAGCACTTTGCCCTTTTCGAGCGTGAGGGACACACCATCAACAATCGTGATCCGACGCGGCGCTTCACCGGGTGGATAGGCGGTGGCTTCGATCGTTAGGTTGTCGATCTGGAGAATTGGCTTATCCATTGCGGCCCCCTTTCAACGATGATGTGCGGTCGAGCACCCAATCCGCCACGAGGTTGACGCTGATCGAAAGCGCAGCAATTGCAATCGCGGGCAACAACGCGGCTGGGATACCGTAAACAATCCCGTCTTTGTTCTCTTTCACAATGCCACCCCAGTCTGCATTTGGTGGCTGCACACCAAGGCCAAGGAACGACAGCGTCGACACAAAGAGCACCATAAAGATAAAGCGCATACCCGCTTCGGCTACCAACGGTGACAGCGCGTTAGGCAGGATTTCACGGAAGATGATCCATGCGCGGCCTTCACCGCGCAGCTGGGCTGCTTCGACAAAGTCCATGACTGCAATGTCGCTGGCAACAGCGCGGGACAAACGGAACACCCGCGTCGAATCCAAAAGCCCCATCACGAGGATCAGCACGGGAATGGTCACGGGCATAACGGACAGGACCACCAGCGCAAAAATCAGCGTCGGGATCGCCATGATCAGATCGACAAAGCGCGACAGAAGTTGATCAATCCAACCACCCACAACGGCAGCAAATAGACCTAGGACAGACCCAGTGACAAAGCTCACAACGGTCGCAGCAATCGCCACAAGGATCGTCGTGCGACCCCCCCAAATGAGGCGGGACAGTAGATCACGACCGATGTTGTCAGTGCCAAGCCAAAACTCGGATGACGCAGGTTCCCAAACATCGCCTACGATCTCGCTTAGCCCATAAGGCGCGATGATGGGGGCCGCGATGGCGGAGAGGATGAAAAGACCAGTGATGAACAGCCCGATCAGGGCCGGAATGGGAACACGTCTCATTTCGGGTGCCTCAATCTTGGGTTCGCGAGGATCGAAACGATGTCAGCAAACATGTTCAGGAAAATGTAGACCGCCGCAAAGATCAGACCGCAGGCCTGCACAACGGGCACGTCACGTTTGGCCACGTGATCGACCAGATACTGGCCCATACCGGGGTAGACAAAGACCACCTCGACCACGACCACACCCACGACGAGGTATGCCATATTGAGCATCACGACGTTCACAATCGGCGCGATGGAGTTCGGGAAAGCATGGCGCCAGATCACCGACGACCGACGGATACCTTTGAGCTCTGCCGTTTCGATGTAGGCCGACTGCATCACGTTCAACAGCGCTGCCCGCGTCATCCGCATCATGTGGGCCAGAACCACCATTACAAGGACGGCAATCGGCAGTGAAATCGCATGCAATTTATCGAGCATGCTCATCCGATCGTTAAGCATCGCAACGGACGGCGCCCAGCCGAGCTGAACAGCGACGTAATACATCAGGATGTAGCTCATCATGAACTCTGGCACCGAAATCGCCGAAAGTGTAACTGCAGAGATCAATTTGTCAGGCCAACGGCCCCGATAAAGAACAGAAATAAGACCCAAAGTGATCGCCAAAGGCACCGAAATAATCGCAGCCCATGCCGCAAGGAAAAGCGTATTTCCCATGCGATCTGCAATCGACTGACCGATATCACGACCATTGGTAAGTGACGTTCCCAGATCACCCTGCAAAACACCGCCCAGCCACGACATATACCGTTGATAGGCAGGAATGTTCAGGCCCAATTCTTCGCGCAGGTTGGCGAGGGATTCAGGCGTTGCAGATTGACCAAGGATCGCTTGGGCGACATCGCCCGGCAAAATTTGTGTGCCGAGAAAGATCATAATCGACACGAAAAAGATGAGAACGAGGCCCAGCGAAATCCGCTGGGCCAAGAGTTTTAATACAAGTGCGTTCATACCGCTGGCCTCAGGCCAGCCAGCACTTGGCAGGAGCCAAACCGTTCATGACTTCCCAGACGCCGTTTTCTTCCCAGCCCTGAACTTGATCGCTGACGCCTTCGACGAAGTCGTTGAACATCGGGCAGATCAGGCCGCCTTCGTCCGCAAGGATGTCTGCCATTTCGCGGTAGAGCTGCTTGCGACGACCTTGGTCCAGTTCGCCTTTGGCTTCAAAGAGTTTCGCGTCAAATGCTTCGCTCTTAAAGCGGGTGTCGTTCCAGTCTGCGGTCGACAGGTAAGCGGTCGAATACAT
Organism: Aestuarium sp.; assembly: GCF_023253315.1. Lineage (NCBI taxonomy): Bacteria > Pseudomonadati > Pseudomonadota > Alphaproteobacteria > Rhodobacterales > Paracoccaceae > Aestuarium > Aestuarium sp. The sequence continues at coordinate 75,826 of NZ_JALRGW010000008.1, read as the reverse complement.
CTGGTCCTGAACAGGACGGCCACCCCAGTAGGAGGCGCAGAACGGCTGAACGTTCCAAACTTCAGACCAGTAGCCATCGTTCGGCTCACGGCTGATTTCCAGCGGAATGCCACAGGCACGCGCGCTTTCTTGGAACAGTTGCGCTGCGTCGACAGCACCCGGGAATGCACCTTCTGCAACGCGCAGGACGATCGGGCTGCCATCGTGACCCGATTTTTCGTAGTATTCACGCGCCAGTTCAGGGTTGTATTCGCGCTGCGGACGGGTGTCGTCGAACAGCGGGTATGCTGCGTTGATCGGAATATCGTTACCGATCGAGCCGTAGCCCTGAAGGATTTTCTCAACCATTTCACCACGGTTGATCGCGTATTTCAGCGCCATCCGCAGATCTGGGTTATCGAACGGTGCGGTGTCACAGTGCATGATAAAGACGTAGTGACCACGGCCAGATACGCTCTTAACCGAGATGCCCGGTGCGCGGTTCAACAAGGCCGCAACTTTCGGTGCCACGCCGTTCACGATGTGAACCTGACCCGACTGCAGGGCCGCGTTACGAGCGGTTGCATCGTTGATCACAGCGAATTCAACACCGTCAAAGTGACCGCGGCTGCTGTCCCAGTAATCCGCGAACTTTTCAAAGGTATAACGGACGCCCGGCTCAACCTCGACCACGCGATACGGACCAGTGCCGATACCAGCGCCAGGGTTGTCACGGCCACCGTTCGGCTGGATCACGAGGTGATAGTCCGACATCAGGAACGGAAGGTCAGCGTTTGCATCAGTCAATTCGACGATGAAGTTGTCACCATCGACGCTCATGTTCGCAATGCCCTTCATGATGCCCAAAGCACCCGACTGCGCGTTCTCATCCGAGTGACGCAGCATGGTTTCCATGACGTCGTTCGCGGTCATCTCAGAACCGTCGTGGAACTTTACGCCCTGACGGATTTTGAAGGTCCATGTTTTCGCATCGGGGCTGGAGAACACATCGGTCGCCAGACGCATATCGAGCGAACCATCGCCGTTTACGTCGAGAAGCGTTTCACCAAAAGTGCGCATCGCGTGGAACGAAACCTGTGCGAGCGACAGCGCTGGATCGAGGGAGTCGGTGCTTTCACCACCGCCAAGACCCATCTTCAGGATGCCGCCTTTTACTGGTTCGCTTGCCAGTGCCGCTCGGAACGGCATTACGCCCCCGATCAAAGCACCAAAGCCGAGCGCACTGGCTCGGCCCAACAATTGACGGCGTGACAGTCCATTGCTGCTGAAACGCTGATAAGTCGAAGTCTTTTTCTGGTCAGTCATTTCTAGTTCCCTGTTGTTGGTTAGACCATTTTTCGTCCCCGTTTTCGGGGTATTAATGGGCCCCGATTGTTCGGGACCCTAATCTGAAATCGGCACCTACCCCGCTGCGCGCGGCTGACCGACATATCGCCCAACACCCTCCGTTTGGTATGCTGCATGGCTTTGCGCTAAATCGGCAAGCTTTTTTGCAACTTCGGGTTTTGGTTCGCAGGTTCGGCGGGCGTTTAAATCGGTGTGAAGAAGAAGGGTTTCCACAGTCGCGGAGAGTGTTCCATCCGACCGCCATAGGCGATGGAACAGATGCATCTTCTTGCCTTCACCGCTTAAAACCTGCGTTGTGATCGTCAACTGATCACCTGCGTGCACCTCGTCTAAGTACCGAATGTGACTTTCAACGGTAAAGTAACTTAGACCAGAAGCGACGTATTGAGCATCAGCACCGACCAATTCCATCAACCTATCAGTCGCAAGAGACGCTGCCTCTAGGTAATGTGTTTCGTTCATGTGGCCGTTGTAATCCGTCCAGCTGGTCGGAACTTGGCGACGCACGGTGACGGGGAGCCCATCCTTTTCTTCGGTTAAATCCAGAGAGGATTCATGGGTTTTCACCACTCCACCCGCGCCCGAACCCGTCCGTTTCAGCGCCCGCACCATGCCGACGATGTTGTCATCGCGCAGACGTTCTAATTCACGGATCGACATATGGCCGGATTGCGCATCCGATTGCCCCGCGATCAGATCGACAAGCTCGTCCGTAAACTCGGGCACATCCATGAGTTTCGTCCACGGCCACGACAGGCACGGTCCGAACTGCGCCATGAAGTGCTTCATGCCAGCTTCGCCGCCCGCAATGCGGTAGGTTTCAAACAGGCCCATTTGGGCCCAGCGGATGCCAAAGGCCATGCGGATGGCTTCGTCGATTTCCTCGGTGGTCGCGACACCGTCTTGGACCAGCCAAAGGCTCTCGCGCCAAACTGCTTCGAGCAAACGGTCCGCGATATGCGCATCGATTTCCTTGCGCACGATCAGCGGGAACATCCCGATGCTTTTGAGCGTTTCAGCGGCTGCTGCAGTGCGTTCAGGCGCGCCAACCAGTTCGACCAACGGCAAAAGGTAAACAGGATTGAACGGGTGCGCGACAACAGCGCGTGCGCCTTTTTCGTTCAGTTCGGACGGTTTGAACCCAGACGTTGATGACCCAATGATCGCACCTTCGGGTGCCATTTGCGAAAGGGAACCAAGAACCTTGTGCTTTAAGTCCAAGCGCTCCGGAACGCTTTCTTGCACCCAGTCCACATCCGACACAGCGTCGCCCATATCGTCGCAAAAGGTCAGCGTTCCCTCGGCGGGCAACGCCCGATCATAGAGCGCAGGCAGCGCACGACGAGCATTCGCAATCACCTCGCCGATTTTGCGTTCGGCCTCGGGATCGGGGTCAAAGACATTGACGTCCCATCCATTCAGCAAAAACCGCGCAGCCCAACCGCCGCCGATGACGCCACCACCAATGACGGCGGCTTTTTTACGTTTCGCAATCATGCCATCACCTTGGGTGCACGTTTCACGAGGCCGAGTTTTGCGCGGACTTCCTCAGGCCCGATCACACGAGCGCCCAAATTTTCGATAATCGTCACCGACCGCTCAACGAGTTGCGCGTTGGTCGCCAACTGCCCTTTGCCAAGCCAGAGGTTATCTTCGAGCCCAACCCGCACGTTGCCACCGGCCAGAACTGCAGCAGCCACATAAGGCATCTGATCACGGCCAAGGCTGAACGCAGACCAGTTCCAATCAGCGGGCACAGCGTTCACCATCGCAAGGAAGGTGTTCATGTCATTCGGCGCGCCCCACGGCACACCCATGCACAGCTGAACGAGGGCCTGACCGTCGAGCGTACCCTCTTCCACCAATTGCTTAGCGAACCAAAGGTGCCCCGTATCAAAGGCTTCGATTTCAGGCTTCACGCCGAGTTTGGTCATCATGCCGCCCATCGCCCGAAGCATGCCGGGGGTGTTGGTCATGACGTAATCAGCTTCGGCAAAGTTCATCGTGCCGCAGTCCAGCGTGCAAATCTCTGGAAGGCACTCTTCGATATGAACCATCCGTTCGGTCGCGCCGACCATGTCCGTCGCGGCGGCATTCACTGGGAACGGTGCTTCGGTCGATCCGAAAACGATATCACCCCCCATCCCTGCGGTCAGGTTCAGCACCACATCAACCTCAGAATCGCGGACACGTTCGGTCAGTTCACGATATAGCGCGGGGTCACGAGACGGCTTACCCGTTTCAGGATCACGCACGTGACAATGAACAATCGCGGCGCCCGCTTTTGCTGCATCAATCGCGCTATTCGCGATCTGCTCTGGACTGCGCGGAACATGCGGCGACCGGTCTTGCGTCGCGCCAGACCCTGTAACAGCACAGGTGATAAAGACCTCTTTATTCATTGCCAACGGCATCGAGAACTCCTGACATACATCGGTACGGGTCAGTTGGCGCAAAGCAGATGTTCGATTCCAACCACCTATTTGTAAAAATGGTATGGCGTAGATGTCGGTTTTATTGTTCCTATTGTGACAATAAATCGTCCAATACTGTCAGAATGAGATGAAAACAGTCACCGTCCTGCTCTACGATGGGTTCTCGAATATGGTGCTGTCGTGCCTCCTTGAACCGCTCCGCGCAGTGCGGGATCAGGGGCAGGCTGAACTGTCGTGGCGCATTGTGACACCACACGACGGCCCAGCGCAGAGTTCGAGCGGGCTCAAGATTTCACCTGATTGTTCCATCGCAGAGGTGGGGCGATCTGACCTTCTAATTGTCGTCAGCGGCTACGGATTTCGTGACTATTCGAAGCCAGAACAACTCGCCCCACTGCGCAGACTGACACGTCAGGCCGACGCAATCCTTGCTGCAGATACGGGCAGTTGGATTTTAGCGGCCGCGGGTTTGCTCGACGATCAAACGGCGACGATCCACTGGGCCGTTATTTCCGATTTTACCGAGGAGTTTCCACGAACCCGCATCAGTTATGATCGATTTGTCAAAGGTAGCCGCATCTCGACCTGCGGCGGGGCCTCGACCGCGATGGAGTTGATGTTGGCGCTGATCTCGGACCAGTTTGGTCCTGCAAACGCGTTTATCGCCTCAACGATGTTCCTTCATGATGCAGAGCGTCAACAAACGACAGGGCGCGGGGCGAATAGGTTAGAAGGCAAAGGCACAGCGCAGCTTCGGCAGATCGTTAACCTAATGGTCGAAACCATTGAGACACCCCTGTCGCTCGAAGACCTTGCCCAACGGTCTGGCCTCACCCGCCGAACCCTCGACCGTCTATTCCAAGCCGAACTCGCAATGTCACCTGGTCGCTACTACCAGCTGATGCGCCTCAGCCATGCGAGGGAGCTGGCCGCGAGCACTGATTTCGACCTCGACACGATTGCCATTCGTTGCGGATATTCATCGGCCTCTGCATTGGGCAAGGCCTTCAAACATGCCTTTGGTCACCCAATCCGCAAATCACACGGCAACCGCCCGCACTAACCTGCCAAATGGGCAATTGCGTTGATGATCTGATCAAAGGCCCGTCGGGTCATATCGCTCCGATCCCGCGCACGGAGCCAGCCATGCACCAGTCCGTCCTGCTGGCACAAATGGACCTCGCCTTGGATGGCATCCGCATATCGAACGGCATCGTCACAAAGTGGATCACATTCCGCGGGGAACAGCCATGTGGGTGGCAGCGTAGTTAAATCGCCCAACGCAGGGATCAGCCGCAGATCATCAGGCGATCCCCCCCTCACGTCCGCGTAAAATTCCAGATCAGCAGTCGAGAGGAGAGGCGCGTGTGCATGGACATCAAAACTCCCGCCACGCGCAGAATACCCAATCATCGGATAGATCAGAACCTGCCCCACGAACCCCAAATCAGCCCGTGTTCCAGCAATGGCGGCGCAAAGCGTACCACCTGCACTATCGCCGCAGAGGATAACAGGCCCCTCGGCGCAGAGTGCCTCGGCAACCGCGACCGTATCGTCATAGGCCGCTGGGTGGGGGTGTTCGGGCGAAAGACGGTAATCCACTGACACCACTCGACATCCGGTTCTATCCGCAATCTCAGCGCAAACATCGTCGTGGCTCTCTAACCCACCCAGAACAAAGCCACCGCCGTGTGCGTATAAAACCGTGGTCTTGGTTTTAAGTCCGTAGAGCCGCACAGGAACGCCCGCGATCAACTGATCTGACACCTGCAGACCTTCGGGCCGACCTGCACGAAAATGCGCGGCCATGGCGTTATAGACTCGTCGTTGCGCGGCCCAATCGGTTGGCTCGAGGTCATCGGGATAAAAGGCCAGTGTCTCGTCGATGAAGGCGAGAACCTCGGGTGAGAGATACTGGCGATAGTCCACGATCAGCGCCCCTTCCAAACGGGATCACGCTTTTCGGCAAAGGCACGCGCCCCTTCCAACTGATCCTCAGACCGATAGAGCCGTTCGACCGTCGCAAACTGGCTTTTGGTGATGCGGTTCATGGCATCTTGGAATTTCATATCCTCGGCCTCGCGCACGATCTCTTTGATCGCGGCAAAGACGAGAGGCGGGCCATCGGCCAATTGCGCGGCGAGTTTATGCGCCTCCTCCATGAGGGTCGCGGCGGGCAAAATACGATTGACCAATCCCCAACGCGCGGCTTCTTCGGCATCGAACCAACGGCCCGTCAACAGCATCTCCATCGCGATGTGATAAGGGATGCGTTTCGGCAATTTGATCGACGCCGCATCCGCCACCGTCCCCGACCGAATTTCTGGAAGTGCAAAGGTCGCGTGATCGGCGGCGAGGATGATATCGGCACTCAGGGCCAACTCTAACCCACCACCACATGCAATCCCGTTCACCGCAGCGATGACGGGTTTATTGAGGCCGCGCAGCTCTTGCAGCCCACCAAACCCGCCTTTGCCATAATCCCCGTCAACGGCATCGCCACCAGCGGCAGCCTTGAGATCCCAACCAGGGCAAAAGAATTTATCACCTGCTCCCGTGATGATCGCCACGCGTAGATCGTCATCATCACGGAATTCCGTGAAAACCTCACCCATCTGACGGCTGGTTTCCAGATCAATCGCATTAGCCTTTGGGCGGTCCAATACGACCTCAAGAACGGCACCATGACGGGTGACATGCAGCGGGGATTGGGTCATTGGTTTCCTCCCATTCGGATCAGCGCATCGACCGCGATGGCCTCATTTGGTCCGCAGAGCAGCGGATTGATTTCGACTTCTTTCACCACGTCTTGGTTCGCTTGCACAAACTCTTGCACAGAGAGAACCGCCGCGACAATCGCATCCACATTGGCGCCCGCCTTGCCACGATAGCCCTGTAACAGGGGGAAACAACGCAAACGGCAGAGCGCATCTTCGACTTCTGCAGAAGAAACCGGCAGGAGGAGCGACACTGTATCTGACAGAATTTCCGTCAGGACTCCCCCTGCCCCAATGGTCAGAACGAACCCGTGTGCAGGGTCACACAAGACGCCGACCAGAAGCTCTGCAACTGTTTCGGTGATCATCTCTTCGACTAAGAAGTCGGAACATGGCATCGCGTCAGCGGCAGCTTTGACCGCTTCCGCATTCGTAAGCCCCACGCGAACGGCGCCCGCTTCGGTTTTATGCGCAAACCCGATCCCCTTGAGTACGACGGGAAACCCCAGATCGTTGGCGGCGTCACCTGCATCTTTGGCGCTATTGACCACGGCGGATTTTGGCACATGAATGCCATGATGACTGAGCGCAGACTTTGCTTCTGCCTCGGTCAGCATTTCCGCATCCTCCCGCAGGTTTGGCAAAAGCAGCGGCACCTGTGAGGTCGCATGAACCTGCGACGCAGCCGCAATCGCGGCGAGCCCATCGGCCATCCCGCACAGCGGCACAACGGACCGATCCATCGCCTCAGCCGCAATCGCTTCTGGCATCCCCTCAGCCATGCTCGCCAGCAAAGCCATCGGTTTTCCTGTAGCGGCGGCGGTATCGGCTACCGCGTTCAGGACCAATTTCCACTCTGGCGCGGCAAAACGATCCTCGCGCGGGAAATCCAGAACCACGCAGCCCATGGCCAAGTCGCCCTCCATCATCGCAGTAAAGCAACGGGTCAAAGCGGCCTGATCGCCCCAGATATAGGTGTGATAATCCAACGGGTTGGCCAAGGCGACCTTGGGGCCAAGCGCCTCGCGCAGGGCATCTGATTGGGCGACATTCAGGGGTGGATAGTCGACGCCAGAGGCCATCCCGATATCCGCCATCAGCGATGCCTCACCGCCAGAGCATGACATCGACGCGATCTTATTCGAGGACAGCCCGCCCGTCACATGCAGGACCTTGAGCGTTTCCAATAGTGCGGACGGGCTATCGACCTGCGCGAACCCCAACCGCCGCATAAGGGCCTTTGCGCCTGCATCGCTCCCCGCGAGGGAGGCGGTATGGGACACGGTCGCTTGCTGCGCTTGATCTGAGGCGCCGACCTTCATCACAACAACGGGTTTGCCTAATCGCTTCGCCGTATCCGCCAAGGCCTCGTAAGCGCGAAGATCATTTACCCCCTCGATATGTAGCCCCAAGGCCGTCACGCGCGGATCAGAGAGCAGTGCGGCACCAATATCGGCCATGCCCATCTGCGCCTGATTGCCGACCGTGACCACATAAGCCACGGGCAACCCACGCCGCTGCATAGTCAGATTAATGGCAACGTTTGAGGACTGTCCAACGATGGCAACGCCTTTGTCGCACGGTACCATCCCATGCACATCGGGCCAGAGTGCCGCCCGATCCAACGCGTTCACAAACCCATAGCAGTTTGGCCCAAGGATCGGCATGTCACCCGCCGCAGCGACAAGTTGCTCTTGGAGACCATCGCCATCGGCGAGCTCGGACGACGCCTCTCTAAACCCTGATGCGAAACAGACGGCACCTCCTGCCCCACGCGCCGCAAGGTCAGAAACGACGCCAATGGTTGCCTCACGGTTCACACCGATAAAGGCCGCATCGGGCGCTTCGGGCAAAGCCTCGATCGAGGCATAGGCTGTGACCCCCGCGACCTCCGCTCGGGTCGGATGCACAGGCCAGATATGTCCGTCAAAACCAATCCGCTGGCATTCGCGGATGATATTCGCGCACCACCTGCCCCCTCCAACAACCGCGATGGAGCGAGGCTTCATCAGGCGATCAAGTGCCACCATGTTAGGCTCCCAAAGGACGGAACAGGTCGCGGCTGATGATGTGGCGCTGAATTTCACTGGTGCCATCCCAGATCCGCTCAACCCGCGCATCGCGCCAGAACCGTTCGATCGGGAAGTCATCCATGAGCCCCATGCCGCCGTGAATTTGCAATGTCGCATCGGTCACACGCGCCAGCATTTCCGAGGCGTAGAGCTTAGCACTCGCGATCTCTCGGTTCGCCTCCATCCCCTGATCCAGACGCCACGCGCCAGACAATGTCAGCCAATCTGCCGCGTCGATCTCTGTAATCATGTCGGCGATCTGAAAACTGATGCCTTGGAATTTCGCGATCTGCTGACCGAACTGTTTCCGCTCTGCCGCGTAGCTGAGCGCATGATCGAAACATCGCCGTGCGCGCCCAACGCAGAACGCGGCGACAGTCAAACGGGTCGCATAGAGCCATTCGTTCATGACAGCAAACCCACCATCGACCTCGCCCAAAACCTGCGCATCAGGAAGGCGGCAATTGTCAAAGTAGAGGATGTAGTTTTTATACCCACGATGCGACACCGAGGCGTAACCCTCGCGCACTTCGAAACCGGGCGTTCCACGGTCGACAAGGAAACAGGTGATCCGCTTTTTTGGACCCTTCGGCGTGTCATCGACACCCGTCGCAACAAATACGATGAAAAAGTCCGCGTGTTCAGCACCAGAAATGAAATGCTTGGACCCGTTGATCACCCAATCGCCGCCATCGCGTTGGGCCTGACATTTCATCCCCCGCACGTCAGACCCAGCATCTGGTTCCGTCATGGCGAGGGCATCCATTTTCTCACCACGAACAGCGGGCAAAAGGTATTTCTCTTTCTGCTCACCTTCGCAGGCCATCAAGATATTCTGCGGACGCCCAAAGAAGTGGGTCAGTGCCATAGACCCGCGACCAAGTTCACGTTCGACAAGCGTAAAATCGAGGTGCGACAGCCCAGCGCCGCCGACCTCTTCGGGGAAATTGCAGGCATAAAACCCGAGGTCGATGACCTTTTGTTTGATCTCTAACCCCAGTTCCAGCGGTACCTGCCCAGTGCGTTCAACCATGGCCTCATGCGGGTAGATTTCGTTCTCTACAAACGCCCGCACGGTGTTAACGATCATGTCTTGTTCTTCGCTCAGCCCAAAGTGCATGGCGTTCTCCCCTTGTCGCGTTGGATCAAGGATGCGAGAAGTTGCCAAAGCACATCATGCAGATTTAGTAAAATATCATGCAGATTTGGAAATCATCTGACACCACCCGCACGGTCGGCATCCTGTTGTTCGATGCGTTTTCCAATCACTGCCTCGCCAACGCGGTAGAACCACTTCGCGCCGCCAATACCCTCGCCCGCAAACAGCTCTATCAATGGCAGTTTCTGAGTCTACAGGGCGGCACAATCACGTCGTCCAGCGGACTTCCCGTGCACACCGAACACACACTCAGGCACCATTCTGGCGGGGATTATCTGTTTATCATGCCCAGCTATGACTTTCAGAGCCACGCCACTTTGGCCTGCAATCAAGCTCTCAGATCGGCCAGCACGCGTTTCAAAACACTCGTCGGCATGGACATGGGAAGCTGGCTGCTCGCCTCGGCGGGGCTTTTGGACGGACGCCGCGCGACGATCCACTGGGACGAGATTGACGCCTTTGCCGAACAGTTCCCCGATGTCACGGTCAGCGAGGATCGTATCGTGAAAGACGGGAACATCTTATCCTGCGGCGGGGTGACGACCACCTTTGATCTGGTCCTGTCCCTGATCGAGGACCACCATGGGCCTATGCTTGGCTTAGAGGTCAGTTCGCTTTTTATGTATGGCGAAAAGGCGACGATGATCGGCACCCGACCGAGTACGACAAAGCCGCAGAAAATCCGTGCGGCGGCGGCACTCATGCGTCGGAATATCGAAACGCCGCTTTCTGTTCCTGACCTTGCAGAGCGGATTGGCTTGACTGAGAAAGCCTTTACCGCCGCTTGCAAAACGGCCTATGGCTTTGGCCCACGGCGACTGTATCAAGCGATCAGACTGAGAGAGGCCAGACGTCTGGCAACGCATTCCAGCATTTCGATCGCTGAAATTGCGGACCGTTGCGGATATCAGAATGCCAGCGCCATGACCCGCGCGTTTCGGGCCGAATTTGGTTGCACGGTCAGTGACCTACGAAAGACGCCAACGGTCCGTTGACGCCCCAATCATGGTTCAGGACAATCACATCCTCGACAGAGCGGCCAACCAGTGACGCGAGGTCTGACCGTCTGATGAGCGCAGCGGGATTTGTGATCGCCATGTGCAAGACATCCTTTGGCGGCACTCCCAACCCAATCAGCCGCGCAACGCCCTCTGCCATTGTCGTGTGCGCCCCTGCCAAGGCCCCTTCGGCATTCACAAGGCGACCATCCTCCACCCGAATGGTAGTTCCATAGAGGTCGAACTGATCAGGCCCACCAACGGTCGGCATCGCGTCCGAGACAAGGAATATCCGTCCCTGCGTTGCGCGAACGGCAATCTTTGCCACGCGATCTTCGACGTGGATGCCATCCGCGATGAGGCCGACAAACGGCGCGCGTTCCATCGCTACGCCAGCCAAACCTGCGGCACGGTGCGTCATCGGCGACATAGCGTTGAACAGATGGGTCACTGCCTGCGCCCCAGCCGCAAAGCCAGCCTCGGCTTCCTCTGCCGTGGCATCAGAATGCCCGAGAGAGACGATCACTCTCATCGCCACGAGGTCTGCAATCGCCGCCGCATCGACGACTTCAGGGGCAAGTGTCAGCAAGACGGTAACACCTGCGTCGCGCAATCGCTTAACCGCTGCAATGGTGTTGTCATCCATGGGCCGCACATGCGCAGCTGAATGGGTGCCGCGTTTAGACATGGCAATATGCGGGCCTTCGATATGAAGGCCAAGGACATCGCCTTTGGCCGCAATGATCGCGTCGGTGACAGCGGCCAAAACGTCAGGCGCGTCAGTGATCACCGTCGGCATAATGCCAACAGTCCCAAACCGCCGATGGGCCGCGCAGATTTCGGAAATGCGGCTGGGTTCGGCGTTCAGCAAAACGCCGCCACCACCGTTGACCTGTAGGTCCAAATACCCCGGAGCTAGGGTGCCACTGATCTCAGCCCCACGCCGCGCGAGCGGGGTGACCTCAACGATCTGACCACCTCCAATACAGAGCGACGCAGGCCCCAAAGAGGCCCCATCAAACACAGATTCTGAGAAAACCCACTCAGTCATCCGCGCTTTGCCGCCATGCCACATAGGCAGCACCAAGGGCACCAGATGCGTCGCCACCTTTGGCAATTCGAATATCGGGAATAGGGAAGCCTTTGAACTGCGCGTTCGTCAGCGCCACTTTCAGATCTTCGACAAGGTGGGGAACCTTGCTCAGCCCGCCAGCCAAAATGATCAACTCTGGATCACCAATGGTGTTGAGCGTAAAGAGCATCTCTGCCGTCAATTCGCACCAAATGTGCCAAGCCTTACCCCGTTCGGCGGCGATATCTTTTGGGGTCGACTCGAGACTTTTCACCGCTTTTGCGATCCGCAACAGCCCCGGCCCTGCAATAAGCGTTTCCATACAGCCGACACGGCCGCAGCCGCAGGCCACGAGCGGCAAGTTATACCGTTGCACCAAATGGGCTGGCAGCGCGATGTGACCGATTTCACCAGATGTTCCCGATGTCCCCGCCTGAAGCCGTCCATCGACCGACAGCCCACTGCCAATCCCCGTACCAATGATGACGCCTGCCACACGCTTCACGCCTTCTCCGACGCCAAAGACAGCCTCGGACAAAAGTAACGCCCGCGCATCGTTGATCCAAACCAATGGGCGCTTTGTCACTTTGACTACGTCAGAGACAAGCGTTCGTCCCGTCGCAGGAAGGTTCGACGTGAGAGCCACGCCCGTTTCAGGGTGGATCAATCCAGCCGCCGAAATACCAACGGGGACGTCACCGCAGGATGACACCAGTTTTTTGAGCGCAGAAATCAAACCCTCATAGGTTTTCGGTGTGCTGACCCGTTCGGTCGCAACCAATTTCCATCCACGGTCAAAAATCTGTGCTTCGATCTTGGTCCCGCCGAGATCAATTCCTGCTGCGATCATCCTGTCCCCAAAAAGAATAAGGTGGGTCGACGCCCACCTTATCCAAATATTTAACGATGTTACCAGCCTATTGGATCATTCGTTCCAAGCTTTGTCAGTACCACCTAGGCCACCAACCTGAACGCGGGTCGGCAGGCCGATCTGGTCCAGAATGGTAAAGAACGGCTTGGGGTCGAGCTCTTCGACATTGCGCATGGTCTTTGCGTCCCATTCGCCTGTGGCAACCAGCATCGCCGCTGCGACAGGCGGAACACCTGCGGTGTAGGAAATGCCTTGGCTGCCGACTTCTTCGTAGGCTTCTTTATGATCGGCCACGTTGTAGACGAACACCTCAACGTCTTGACCGTCTTTCGTGCCCTTCACGAGGTCACCGATACAGGTCTTACCTGTGTAGTTCGGCGCCAGCGAGGATGGATCAGGCAGGACAGCTTTCACCACTTTCAACGGTACCACTTCCAGACCTTCGGCAGTTGTGACTGGCTGCTCGGACAGAAGGCCGAGGTTTTTCAGAACGGTAAAGACGTTGATGTAGTGGTCACCAAAGCCCATCCAGAAACGGACGTCAGCCTGTGGATAATTCGCAGCGAGGCTGTGAACTTCATCGTGGCCCGACTGATACGCGCGGCATGTGCCAACCACGGGGAGGTCCCAATCGTGGCCAGAGGCAAACATGGTTGTCTCTTTCCACTGCTGGTCTTCCCAATAGTAAACGACGCCTGTGAATTCACGGAAGTTGATTTCAGGGTCAAAGTTCGTCGCAAAATATTTGCCATGCGAGCCCGCGTTGATGTCGACGATGTCGATGGACTTTACCTCGTCCATGTATTCGTCAATCGCAAAGCGCGCGAATGCGTTCACCACACCCGGGTCGAAACCAGCGCCCAAAATGGCGGTCACGCCCTTCTCAGCGCAGAGGTCGCGCTTCTTCCATTCGTAGTTCGCATACCACGGCGGAGTTTCGCAAATCTTTGCGGGATCTTCGTGGATCGCCGTGTCGATATAGGCAACGCCTGTTTCGATACAGGCATCCAGAACGTACATATTCACAAAGGCAGAGCCTACGTTGATGACGATCTCAACACCCGTCTCGCGGATCAGGGCTGCAACCGCCGCCGTATCCATCGCATCAACCTGATGGGCCGCCAAAACGCCCTCTTGTTTCATCGCGCCCTTTTCGCGGACCGACTCAAGGATCGCTTCACATTTGGAAAGCGTCCGGCTCGCGATATGAATCTCGCCAAGCACATCGTTATTTTGCGCGCATTTATGCGCTACGACCTGAGCGACGCCGCCAGCGCCGATGATGAGAACGTTCTGTTTCAATGCACAGGACCCCCTTTGGTGGTAAGTTTAAGGTTAGGTTTATCGCCCTGAGGCGACACATTCACGACAATGCAGCCGAAAAATCTTCGTATGTGAAATCGCGGACCAATCGTTCGGTACCGTCGAGTTCGCGAATGGCAATCGCAGGCATCTTTACGCCATTGAACCAGTTCTTCTTAACCATAGTGTAGCCTGCCGCATCCTGAATGGACAGGCGATCACCTGCCTTGAGTGGCGCAGGGAATTTGAACTCGCCAAAAATATCGCCCGCAAGGCAGGATTTTCCGCAGACCATCCACTCTTGATCGCCGCTCTCGTTCATCTTTGCGCTTTCGCGGTAGATCAGCAGGTCGAGCATATGCGCCTCGATCGAGCTATCCACGATGGCAAGGTTTTTGCCGTTGTGCAGCGTGTCGAGAACCGTCACTTCTAGCGTGGTCGATTTGGTGATCGCCGCCTCGCCTGGTTCCAGATAGACCTGCACTTCGTTCTGTTCGCTAAAGCGTTTCAGGCGCTCAGCGAGCTTTTCAAGCGGGTAATCCTCGCCAGTGAAATGGATACCACCGCCAAGGCTGATCCATTCCATCTTGCGGATCAGGTAACCAAACCGCTGTTCAATGCTGTTGAGCATCGCGTCAAACCGATCAAAGTCCGCGTTCTCACAGTTGTTGTGGAACATGAAGCCAGTGATCAGATCGGCAACGGGTTCGATGTTTTTCGGGTCATGTTCACCCAGACGGCTAAACGGGCGCGCTGGATCGGCGAGGTCAAAACCAGAGGTCGACACACCGGGGTTCACACGCAGGCCGCGTTTATGGCCGCGTGATACTTCCTCATGGCGGGTCAGCTGACCGACCGTGTTGAAAATGATCTTGTCTGAGTTCGCCAAAACCTCGTCCATCTCGTCGTCTTTCCAAGCGACAGAATAGGCGTGGGTTTCACCGGGGAATTTTTCGCGGCCGAGCTTCACTTCAAACATAGACGACGACGTCGTGCCGTCCATGTATTCGGACATAAAATCAAACACTGACCACGTCGCAAAACACTTGAGCGCCAAAAGCGCCTTTGCCCCCGAATTTTCGCGGAGCCAAGCAATTTTTTCTATATTAGGAAGAAGACGAGCCTTATCGATAAGGTAGTACGGCGTGTCGATCATCGGTTTCCCCCGTGAGGCAAAGGAACTCAAACCAGAAACCGCGACATAGGGCCTTTGCCCCCATGGGACAAGTTTAATTTGTGATCAATCCTCTACGGTGTCGATCCACTGGAGCAAAACATCCTCTGACTTGATCTGGATAACACCTTTTTCAATGGTGATCACACCGTCGCGCCGCATACGACCTAAGTTCTTGTTCACGGTCTGACGCGAACACCCGACCGTATCGGCGATAAAGGTTTGGCTATGCCGAACGCTATTATCCGAACAGCGCAACTGAAGAAGATAATGCGCAATCCGCTGCGGGACGTTCATATCCTTTTCGGCACTTCGGAACATATTGAAGCGCAGCATGGCCTCATACATATGCGCCGAAAGGTTGCGAACAAATCGGGGATCGGTCGTCAGGTCAGCAAGCTGAGCCTTTTCGATCAAAAGAACGCAGCTCCCTGCGGTCGCCCGTCCACTCGCCGCAGCAGTCCTATTGGCAAGGCATTCGATACCGCCCAATGTCATACCCACATTGGCAATCAACAATGGCGTGCGGGTGCCGGCAGACGAAAGGTAGCAAATCTCTACCTGCCCTTGTGCAACCAAATAGAGCCCTAGGGGCACTTGATCCTGATGAATGAAATCCGTCGCCTCTGGGAAGTATTGCATGCGAGCTGCATCGATGAGTCGGATTTTCTCCAGTTCCGAAAAACCGTCGAATATCTCGCTCCGCATCAATTGTGGGAACCGTAAACTATTTCTTATCCCTCGACTCGGCTTGTCAGCCGTGCCTTTGTCCCCAAGCATCGGAACTCCGTCGGTGTTATATGTGAAAAAGCGCAGCAGCAGAGATGCACTGCATGCTGCGCCCATACTAAATACGAACCACAAACTAAAGTATATATGATATATACGTAAGGATATAATGTCTTTGAGGCGACACCATAAACCATTGAATCATTTTCAGTGGAGACTGGTTAGCAAGCCATTAACAAAAAAAGCCCGCGAACACGTCGCGGGCCTTTTCTTGCTTTGACGAAACCTTACTCAGCGGCTTCTTGGTAATTCGAAAGCGGCGGACAAATGCACATCAGGTTACGATCCCCCCATACGTTGTCCACCCGATTCACAGGTGCCCAATATTTGTCCACACGGAACGATCCCGCTGGGTAACAGGCCTCTTCACGGGTGTAGGGACGTTCCCAATCACCGATCAGGTCCTCAACAGTATGCGGCGCGTTGCACAGAGGGTTGTTATCAGCGGGCCAAGTTCCCGCGGCAACCTTGTCGATCTCAGCGCGGATGGACAGCATCGCATCGATAAAGCGGTCCAGCTCTGCCTTCGTCTCGGACTCGGTCGGCTCGACCATAAGCGTTCCTGCGACAGGCCAGCTCATCGTCGGCGCGTGGAACCCGTTGTCGATGAGACGCTTTGCGATGTCATCGACGGTCACACCGTGATCATCGGCAAACGGACGCGTGTCGAGGATACATTCGTGTGCTACGCGACCATTGCGGCCTTTGAAAAGGACGCCGTAGCCAGCTTCCAGCCGTTTAGCGATGTAGTTCGCGTTGAGGATCGCGACCTTGGTCGCTTGGGTTAGGCCCTGCCCGCCCATCATCAACACATAAGCCCACGAAATAAGTAGGATCGACGCAGACCCCCAAGGTGCCGAGGACACCGGTCCCGTTTCGCCACCCGTTTCCGGGTGTCCGGGAAGGTAAGGCGCGAGGTGCGCTTTGACCCCAATCGGACCCATGCCGGGGCCACCGCCGCCGTGTGGGATCGCAAAGGTCTTGTGCAGGTTGAGGTGTGATACGTCACCGCCGATTTCACCCGGTTTAACCAAGCCAACCATTGCGTTGAGGTTCGCGCCGTCGATGTAAACTTGGCCGCCGAACTGGTGCGTGATCTCGCAAACCTCGCGCACGGTTTCTTCGAACACGCCGTGGGTCGACGGATAGGTGATCATGCAAGCCGCCAGACGGTCGCCCGCTTTCTCAGCCTTCGCGCGGAAATCCTCAACGTCGATATCGCCGTTTTCTGCGGACTTCACCACGACCACATCCATGCCACACATCTGCGCCGAAGCAGGGTTCGTGCCGTGTGCAGAGACAGGGATCAGACAGATGTTACGCTGCGTGTCGCCGTTGGCCTTGTGGTAGGCCATGATGGTCAAAAGGCCTGCATATTCGCCCTGCGCGCCAGAGTTCGGCTGCATCGACATCGCGTCATAGCCTGTCACGACGCAGAGCTTTTCACTCAGGTCAGCGATCATCTCTTGATACCCAGCAGCCTGATCAACTGGGGCAAAGGGGTGCAAGAACGCAAACTCTGGCCACGTGATCGGCATCATTTCCGCTGCCGCGTTCAGTTTCATAGTGCACGATCCCAGTGGGATCATCGCACGGTCAAGCGCAAGGTCCCGATCCGAGAGACGACGCATATAGCGCATCATTTCCGTCTCTGCGCGGTTCATGTGGAAAATAGGGTGGGTGAGGTAATCCGACGTGCGGATCAGATCCTCGGGGATTTCGTAGTGATGCGTGAGGTCTTCGTCCTTTGCATCGATACCGAAGGCTCGCCAAACCGCTTCAATCGTGGAACGACGGGTGCGCTCATCGAGGCTGATACCGACCTTAGTTTCACCGACTTTGCGTAGGTTAATGCCTTCTTCAACGGCCGACTTCATAACGGTGCCCTGAAGGGGTCCAACCTCCACTGTGACGGTATCGAAATAGGCATCAGGTTCGACCTTGAACCCTGCGGCTTCGAGGCCTTTCACCAGTCGAACGGTCTTGCGGTGGATACGCTGCGCAATAGCCTTTAGGCCCACAGGACCGTGGAACACCGCATACATCGACGCCATCACCGCCAACAAAGCCTGAGCCGTGCAGACGTTCGACGTCGCCTTTTCGCGACGGATGTGCTGTTCACGGGTTTGAAGCGACAGACGCAGGGCACGGCCACCGCGACTATCGACCGACACACCCACAATGCGCCCCGGCATGGACCGTTTGTAGGCATCCTTACAGGCGAAATAGGCCGCGTGTGGACCACCGTATCCCAACGGTACGCCGAACCGTTGCGTGGTGCCGACGGCAATGTCCGCCCCCATCGCTCCCGGCTCTTTGAGCATGGTCAGGGCGAGCGGATCCGCAATTACAATGCCAATGGCGTTAAAGTCATGCAGGTCCGCGATCTGTGCAGTGAAATCACGCACGTGACCATAGGTGCCCGGATATTGGAACACAGCGCCAAAGACCTTGGATGCGTCGAGGTCGTCGGGGCAACCCACGATAACTTCGATCCCCAACGGCTCTGCGCGGGTTTTGATGACCGCGATGTTCTGCGGATGGCAGTTTTCATCGACAAAGAACGCGTTTGCTTTGGACTTTGCCACGCGCTGCGCCATGGTCATCGCCTCGGCTGCGGCAGTTGCCTCATCCAAGAGCGACGCGTTCGCAATTTCGAGGCCCGTCAGATCACAAACCATCGTTTGGTAATTCAACAGCGCTTCAAGGCGACCTTGCGAAATCTCGGGCTGGTAGGGCGTATAGGCCGTATACCACGCGGGGTTTTCCAAGATGTTGCGCTGAATGGCGGGCGGCGTCACGGTGCCGTAGAACCCCTGCCCGATCAACGAGGTCATCTGTTTGTTTTTCTTGGCCACGTTGCCGAGGAAATACAGCAGTTCACCTTCCGACTTGGGCTTCCCAAAATCGAGAGGTTCGGACTGACGGATGGATGCAGGGACCGTCTGTTCGATCAATTGATCGAGGCTCTCAACACCCACAACACGTAGCATTTCTTCCATCTCGGCGGGGCTTGGCCCGATATGACGGCGGTTGGCAAAATCGTAAGGGCGGTAGTCGGTGGGTTCAAACGGCATGGGCCTATCCTCGGGCAAAAAAGGTCTGACTGGGGGCGACGACCGCCCCCATTTCTGTCGTCCAGCACTGAATGTCACGAAGCTCTAACCACATGACATATCAGAGAAATTATCCGATGTGCGCCTTGTAGGCGGCTTCGTCCATGTATTCGTCAAGCACGGACAAATCTTCGACTTTCATCTTGAAGAACCAACCGTCATTCAACGGATCGTCGTTCACCAAGGATGGGTTGTCAGCCAGAACGTCGTTCACTTCGACGATCTCACCATCCAGCGGAGCAAGGATGTCAGAGGCTGCTTTAACCGATTCAATCACAACCACTTCGTCGTCTTTTGCGACTTCGGTGCCTTCTTCGGGCAGTTCCACAAACACAATATCACCAAGCTGCTCGGTGGCGTGTTCGGTAATACCGACAACGACCAGATCACCTTCGACGCGCAGCCATTCGTGTTCTTCTGTGTATTTCATGTCCAAAATCTCCTGTCGGACCTTAACGCTTATATGTTGATGGACGGAACGGAAGTGCCGTCACTTTAGCGGGCAGGCGCTTTCCACGCACTTCACCCCAAATCACTGTGCCTTCTGCCGAGAGCTCGGCGGGGACATAGCCCATAGACATCGGTGCATTAATGCTGGGCCCGAATGCGCCAGAAGTCACCTCACCAATCGGTTCGCCTCCGACTTCATCGGCAAAAAGCATCGTATGGGCCCGCATTGGCGCACGCCCATCGGGCAAAAGCCCAACGCGCGCACGGGCAGCACCGTTTTCAAACTCAGCGAGGATACGGTCGGCACCAGGGAACCCACCAGCGCGATCACCGACGCGACGCGCCTTCTGGATCGCCCACTTGAGGTCAGCCTCAACGGGCGTCGTTGTCGTGTCGATATCGGACCCGTAGAGGCACAGCCCCGCCTCAAGTCGCAGGCTATCACGTGCACCTAGGCCAATCGCCGCAACATCATCGTCCGCCAGCAAAGCACGAACATAAGCTTCAGCTTGATCATTGGCGACCGAGATTTCGAAACCGTCTTCGCCCGTGTAGCCCGACCGTGATACCCAGAGATCGCCAAAGGCGCTCGGCACAGTCGCCACATCCATGAATTTCATCGCAGCAACGTCGGCAATTTTCTGAAATGCTGTCTCGGCTTTCGGCCCTTGCAGAGCAACCAGCGCACGGTCGGTGATTTCCTCAACCTCGATACCCGCGAGGTTTGCCCGCATGTAAGCAATATCGGCATCTTTGCAGGCCGCGTTTACGACGACGAACAGGTGATCGCCACGGTTCGCAAACATTAGGTCGTCGCGAATACCACCTTCGTCATTGGTGAACAGGCCATAGCGCTGACGACCCTCTGCGAGGCCCTGCACATCCATCGGCACCAGTGCCTCGAACGCAGCAGCGACACCTTCGCCACGCAGGATCACCTGCCCCATATGGCTCACGTCAAACAGACCTGCGTTCTCGCGGGTCCAGAGGTGCTCTTTCATAACGCCCAAGGGGTATTGGACTGGCATCTCATAGCCAGCGAAAGGAACCATCTTGGCCCCGAGTTCCACGTGTAGATCGAAAAGCCCCGTGCGTTTCAAATCGGACATACTGCCTCCAGCATCCGGGCCATCGGCCCGCTTCATGATGCCCCCTCTGTCCATTGCGCCTGAGATCGTTATCCCTTCGGCGGACGCTGACGCGTCACTCTCCAGAGTGTTGATACGTGCAAGGTCCTTTTGCCTGAGAGTTTCCTGGGGCGGTTGCTCCTTCGGCACTGGTGATCCAGTTCTCCCGAACACGTATGTTTCCGATAGGAAATTTTTCACCCCCCGTCCAGTGGGAAAATGCGACTCTTTCCATTTCATTTGCGCCATCACGCAATGACTAGGCGAAAGCGAACAAAAGCGCTACATATACAAACATATGAATGTGACTTGGGAGGAGTTACAATGAAGCTTACCAGACGCGCTTTAATGTTGGGCGGAGCCGCTTTGGCGGGCACCCTGCCATTCCGCAGCTTTGCTTCGGTCGAAATGGGCAACCTCAAGATCGACACGCTATCCGACGGCAACCTCGTTTTGCCGGGTTCGATGATCCTCGGGGATCGGGTTGGCGAAGCTGGCGAAATCCTCGCACGCTACGGCCTGACGCCTGACCAATTTACACCCGATTGTAATGTCACCCTGCTCCGCGATGGCACGAACACTGTGCTATTTGATACCGGTGCGGGCGCGAATTTCATGCCGACGGCAGGGCGTTTACTCGACTCACTGGACACGCTCGGCGTCACGCCCGAAGAAGTCACCCACGTCATC
The DNA here is from genome assembly GCF_023253315.1 of Aestuarium sp. Lineage (NCBI taxonomy): Bacteria > Pseudomonadati > Pseudomonadota > Alphaproteobacteria > Rhodobacterales > Paracoccaceae > Aestuarium > Aestuarium sp. Next base: position 54,507 of record NZ_JALRGW010000008.1, on the reverse strand, counting down.
TTTACCCACGCGCACCCTGACCACCTCTGGGGCGTGCTGGACGACTTTGACGAGCCAGTGTTCTACAATGCAAAACACATGATCAGTCGGGCCGAACGTGATTTCTGGCTCGACCCGAATACACCGAATGCCATCGGTGAGGCACGTATGGCCTTTGCTGCGGGCGCGATCCGCAATCTCCAGACTATCGAAGACTACCTCGAGACCTTTGAGGACGGCGATGAGGTTGTGTCCGGCATTTCCGCTTTCGCCACCAATGGTCACACGCCGGGTCACACATCGTTCGAAATCCGCGGTGGGTCCGACAGCCTGATGATCATCGGTGACGCGATCGGCAACCACCACGTTGGCTTCGAAGTCCCATCGTGGGCGAGCGGTTCAGACCAAAATCAGGACATGGGCATTGCAACGCGCGAACGGCTTCTCGACCGTTTGGCCAATGAACAAATGGCGATGATCGGCTTCCACTTTCCCTTCCCTGGTGTGGGACGGGCCGAAAAATCGGGCGACACCTACAAATTCGTCGCAGCATAAAAGAAAGGGCGGCTCTGAGCCGCCCTTTTCGTATCTGGATTATTGCGCCGCCATCGGCATTCGCGCCAATTCACATTGCGCCCAAAGCTCTTCGAGAGCGCCGATAAGATTATCAATGTCCTCTTGGCTGTGAACAGGGGACGGTGTGATGCGCAGACGTTCAGTGCCTTTGGGAACTGTCGGATAGTTGATCGGCTGAATGTAGATGCCGTAGCGATCCATCAGAACGTCAGAGATCCACTTACACTTCACAGGATCGCCGACCATCACTGGAATGATGTGGCTCGGATTTTCGATGTGCGGGATACCCGCCGCATCAAGCCGTTCACGCACCTGAGCAACCTTTGCCTGCTGCGACTCGCGCTCTGCAGACGATTGCTTGAGGTGTTTGATGGCGGCGCAAGCACCAGCCGCGACTGCAGGCGGCAGAGCCGTGGTAAAGATAAAGCCCGACGCAAAGGACCGCACGAAATCAACCAGCTCTTTCGACGCAGTGATATAGCCACCCATAACGCCGAACGCTTTACCGAGCGTGCCTTCGATTACGGTGACGCGGTACATCAGACCTTCACGTTCCGCCACGCCGCCACCGCGCGGGCCATACATGCCAACGGCGTGAACCTCATCCAGATAGGTCATCGCATTGTATTTCTCGGCCAGATCGCAAATCTCTTTGATCGGAGCAATGTCGCCGTCCATCGAGTAAACCGACTCAAACGCAACCAGTTTCGGGCGATCGAGCGGCTGTTCGGCGAGGAGTTCTTCGAGGTGAGCTAGATCGTTATGTTTCCACAGCTTCCGCTCTGCTTTGGAATGGCGGATGCCTTCGATCATCGACGCATGGTTGAGGCTATCGGAAATCACAAGGCAATTCGGAATGCGCGACGCCAAGGTGCCCAGAGCAGCCCAGTTCGACACATAGCCCGAGGTGAACAAAAGAGCCGCTTCCTTACCATGCAAATCGGCCAGCTCGCGTTCGAGCAAAACATGGTGGTGAGTCGTGCCAGAGATGTTGCGCGTGCCGCCAGCACCAGCGCCCACCTTATCCAGCGCATCATGCATCGCTTCTAGAACCTTCGGGTGCTGACCCATGCCGAGGTAGTCGTTCGAACACCAGATCGATACTTTGCGAACCGCGTCCTCAACAAAGTTCGCCGCCTTGGGGAAGTTTCCACGTTCACGCTCAAGATCCGCAAAAACGCGATAGTTGCCTTCCTCGCGGAGCTTGTTCAGCTCCGAGGCAAAGAAATTCTGATAGTCCATGGTTATTCTCCGACAGCTTCGCGGGCGATTTCATCGAGCAAGCTTTGCACAGCCTGCATCACGCCTTCAGGTTGGTTTCGGTAACCCACAACAACTTCGCCTTCGCGTTCAAAAACGAACACAGCATAAGGACAATGGGCAATATTCAGAGGGTCCGCTTCCATCATCTGCCGAGAGATGGTGGCCGAACAAAATTGGAAAATATCAGCTTGATCAAAGATAACCTGATCGGCACCTAAATCGGCACCAGTGCGGTTGAGCATTTCGCCTGTGTGACTGACCCAATCCACCACAAGACCACGGCCCACAATAGCGGATTCGACGCCAAAGGTGGCGTCGTCAAAACTACCATCAAAGGCATAAGTGGTTGCGGCCTCTTGGGCAGAGACGGCAGTCATCGTCAAAGTTAGCAGCGCAGCGACAAAGGTGCGGGTCATGGCGAAGGGCCCCTTCCTGTTGATCTCTGGTTAATCCCACCTCTGCGATCCGACTTTGACATGGATCATATCGGAGAAATGGAAAACCCCGCCCGACAGGTGCGCCGGACGGGGAAAGTATTAGCGCGAGAAGGTCGACAGATACGCAATGATCGCGTCGATATCTTCCTGAGTGCGAAGGCCAGCAAATGCCATTTTGGTACCTGCCATCGACCCACGCGGATCAGCGAGGAACTCTGCCAGGCGGTCGGCGGACCAAACGTCACCCGCTTCGTTCGCATCTTTGAACGTGTTAGAATAGCGGAAGCCATCAACCGAACCGATGTGTGCGCCGACGACACCATTCAGCGTAGGACCCGTTGCATTGCGAGCGCCTTCGCCGACTTGGTGACAGCTACGGCACTGACGGAATACACCTTCACCTGCCGCAATCAGCTCAGCCGATGGGGCAGCGTCTGCGGCTGCATCGGTCACTTCAGCAGTAGCAGCTTCTTCAACGGCAGCGGCTGGAGCAGCTTCTGCCGCCGTTGCAGCTTCGGCAGCTGCGGCTGCTTTTGCTGCGGTTTCCTCTGGCGTTACGTCCAGAACAGACGCGTGCATTGTGATCTCAACCGCATCTTTACAGTTTTCCATGCAGATTTCTGGACGAACAAATGCAGGGATTTCTGTGGTCATACGGTCGTCGTCGATAAAGTTTGCCTCGTTCGGCAGACGCACGTCTTGGAAGTTCTCGTTGCTGAGTTCAAAGTCGTCATCAACCAGATCGTTCACATACAGAAGGTATGCGGTGATCGCGTAAACTTCGTCGTCGGACAGCGAGGTCGCATCACCGAAAGGCATGGCGCGCTTCACGTAGTCATAGACGGTCGACAGATACGGCCAGTAGGACCCGATGGTTTTGACCGGATCTTCGTGTTCGAGCGTGCCGTGACCACCAGCGAGCACAGGCCAACGGCCAACAGCCTCACCAAAGTCGCCGTGGCACATTGCGCAGCGTTCGACGAACACTTCTTCGCCAGTGAAGACGTCACCAGAACCAACAGGCAGGCCATGTCCGTCAGGACGAACGTCCGTATCCCATGCCGCAACCTCTTCCGAGAGCGCACCGCGACCCAAACCGTAGCCACCATCAGCCGACGGCGCGAGGCCAGCCATCGCAAGCTCTGCAGCGCGGGCTTCGGCTTCTGCACGGGCTTCTTCAGCGACTGCAGCGTTGATCGCGATAGCCTCGCGAATAGGCGCAGGAATATCGACGATGAACTGGTCAGCGGCCGTGTAGGCCAGCGCGAGCATACCCGCCGCGCCCGTCGCTGCTGGGGCGAAAATCTTAAGAAATTTCGACATTTTCTGCCTCGCCGTTTTCGTTGACATACCAAGTCTGGATGCCGTTGTTGTGGTAGATCGAGTTTTCGCCGCGGAAGTGACGCAGCTCATCTTTGGTTGGCTGGACATAGCCAGTGCTATCGTGCGCACGAGACTGCAGAAGCAGCGGCGAGCCATCCCATTCAAACTCGTAATAGAAGCGGTGCATCGATTTATCGAGCGACGGACCAGACATACGCGCCTGATGCCAGTTCTTACCGCCATCGATGGTCACATCCACACGTGGGATCGTACCACGACCAGACCAAGCGACACCCGTCAGAACAGTCCAACCTTTGCCGTGGGTGATCGGCGCTTGCGGGCTCGGGTTCGTGATGACCGATTTCGCGTCCATTTCCCATGTGAAGCGACGCGCGATGCTACCTTCGAGAAGGTCAGTGTATTTCGACGTTTCTTCACGTGCGTGCCAAGGCTCGTCACCGACTTCGATACGACGAAGCCATTTGATCCACATGTTGCCTTCCCAACCGGGAACAACGAGGCGGACGGGATAGCCCTGCTCTGGCCGTAGTGCTTCGCCGTTCATTTTGAACGCAACAAGACAGTCATCCAGTGCTTTCTCGATCGGGATCGATCGGTTCATACCCGCAGCGTCCGCGCCTTCAACCATCAGCCATTTGCCGTTGGTTTTCACGCCAGCTTCTTCGAGCAGAAGACGCAGCGGAACGCCTGTATACATGACGTTGTGGATCATGCCGTGGGTGAACTGACAGCCGTTAAGCTGCGCGCCCGCCCATTCCATGCCAGAGTTCGCCGCACACTCGAGGAAGTAGACGTGGTTCTCACGCGGGAAGCGCATGAGGTCTTCCATCGTGAACACGAGTTCCTTTTCCACGAGGCCGTTGATCATCAGGCGATATTCAGCGGGATCAACATGCGCGACGCCACCGTGGTGACGTTCAAAGCACAGACCGTTCGGGGTGATGATCCCGTCGAGTTCATGCAGCGGCGTAAAGTTGATCGACGATACAGCGTCAGCGGTCAGCCACGGAACGCGGCGACGAATAACGTCAGCCTCGTATTCCGACGGCATACCGTAAGGTGCTGCGTCCACACCATCGCCGAGGAACTGACGCCATGGCTGGGTTTCAGTGATTGCAGGATCAGGTGCGCCTTGCGCCCGCGCGTAGGTCGTCCCAACGGCAGCACCGCCAGCGGCAAGTGCTCCGGTCAGGAACGAACGACGGGACGGCTTGGTGCCTTTGTATTTGGTATCCATCCTATGGTCCCCTGTCTTACGCACCAACGACCTGCACCGAAGTATTCGGTGCAACGGACACGGTGCCGAGTTTGCGGATATGGCTTTCAACAACGTCCCAAATTTCAGGACCTTCTGTGCCTTCGTTCACACTCGCCCAGCCCGCGACCACGTAGGACTTGGACGGATCGAGTGTTTCGCCTGTCTTGAGGAGCGTAATGTCAGAGATACGCTCACCAATCGGCTTATTGATGTCGATGCGGTAGCCGAGGCCACCCATGCGAACCATATCCCCGCCCTGCTGGTAGTATGGGTCGGGGTTAAAGATGTTGTCCGCGACGTCTTCCATGATGGTGTGAATGAATTCACCCGTCATTTCTGTGCGATACGCGTTCGGGTAAGTCATAGAGGTGACGTTCCAAAGATCCTCGCGCGTGATCTGCTGACCCGGCATCATGGACGGACCCCAACGCACACCAGGCGACATTGCGATCTCTGCGTCACGTTCGGACAGAAGCGCGTCACAGATTAGGTCATCCCACGAGCCGTTAAAGTTACCACGGCGGAACAATGTCGTGTCATCCGCAACGGTACCGATGACCTCGTTCAGGTCTGCCTCATACGGGGCACGTTCGGCGTCAATTGCTGCGGTCATCTCTGCGTCCGCTTCGATCACGTCCGAGAAGATCGGGATCAGTTTGTGACGGAAGCCCATCATGCGGCCATCGCGGATATCGAGGTCAACGCGGCTGACGAATTTGCCGTTCGAGCCTGAGGCCACGATGATCGTTTCACCGACGAGGGCGGGTTCGGGCAGCGCATCATGCGTGTGTCCCGACAGGATCACGTCGATGCCCTGAACGCGGCTCGCCATCTTTTTGTCCACGTCGAAACCGTTGTGCGAGAGGACGACAACGCATTCGGCACCCATGCCACGCACTTCGTCGACCATTTCCTGCATGCGTTCGTCACGAATACCGAAGGAGTATTCAGGGAACATCCAACCCGGGTTCGCGATTGGCATATAGGGGAAGGCCTGACCGATGACGGCGATTTTCACGCCACCACGTTCAAAGAATTTGTAGGGTGCGAAATCCTCTGCAGGTTCGTCCCATTCGCTGTCAAAGATGTTCTGGCCGAGGGAGGCATAGGGCAGATCAGCGATCAGTTCACGGACGCGGTCAGAACCCAGCGTGAATTCCCAATGGAACGTCATTGCGTCAGGTTTAAGGAGGTTCATGGTGTTCACCATGTCCTGACCCTGAGTGTGGTAGCAGGTGTAAGACCCGTGCCAAGTATCGCCGCCATCCAAAAGGATCGCGTCAGGACGATCGGCGCGGATCGACTTTACGACCGTCGCAATGCGGTCGAGGCCACCCATCTTGCCGTAGGTTTTACCCAGAGCGGCAAAGTCATTGTAGGTCAGCGCGTAATGCGACGACGATCCATCGTCGATCCCATAAAGACGGCGGAAATCTGCGCCCGTCACGTGTGGAACAGCGCCACGGCTGTCGCCAACGCCGAGGTTGATCTCAGGCTCGCGGAAATAGATCGGCTTGAGCTGGGCGTGAATGTCGGTGATGTGGATCAGCGACACGTTGCCGAAGGTTTCGAACGAAAGCAGGTCGTCTTGGGTCAAGACCTGCTGCGCGGCCAAACGTCCCCAATTGCCAAAACCGGACGCACCCCAGATGGCGCTAGCGGCCATACTGGCCTGAAGAAAATCACGGCGTGAGATCATACCAAGCGATCCTTTTTCGTATTCTTGTTTTTGAATGTTTTAGGATAGACAAAAGCCCGCACCATCGCTGGCGCGGGCCTTGTTTTCTTACGGACGAACCGACGGTGCTTCGACGCTCAGGCCATTGCCGCGCGACGCGACATAGAGTTCCAGAGCAACGAATTCAGCCGAACCCGCCGAGAAAGTCTCGGCGCGGGTGTCGCGAACACAACCTTTGAAGCGGTTGTGTGTCTGAACCAGACCAGCGGTTTTCAGGCGATATGCCGGGAAGCCGTTGATTTGACCCTGCGACAGGTGGTCAGCACGAATGTTGTTGTCGTAGTTCTGTTCGTGGCAGTTTGCGCACGACAGTTCCAATTGACCGTAGCGAGTGTAGTACATCTCGCGGCCCTGCTCCCAAGTGGCAGCAACGGGACCGTCGACTGCGACGTTCACAGGCATACCACGCGACTGGACAGAGATCAGTGCTTCCATAGCCGACATATCAGAGCCGTCGTATTTCCACGCATCTGCGCCCATTTGCTCGGTACGGCAGTTGTTGATCTGCATCGCAAGGGTGCGAACTTCGCCAGCCGTTTCGTTCCATTTCGGATAAACTGCACGGATACCGACCATGCTTTCCTCTGCGCTGCCGTGGCAGGATGCACAGGATTTTTCTGCAGTGCCCTCAACCGTGTCCCAAGCGCCCATTGCGGCCTCAACAGCCAGCATGCCTGGGTTGTCAAAGTCATCGAGCTGCATTGCTTGAGTGTCAGCCGAACGGAATTCCCAACCAGAGATCAACTCTGGCAGAGCACCATCCAGATAGTCAGGTGTAGCGGCGTGAGTGGTGATCGAGATCTCTCCGTTAATCTCGAAACCACCCTCTGCCATTGCGCCGCTCGCAACGAGTGCGAGGCCAGCGATAGCGGATTTAAGAACCGTCATCTTCATATTAAAGATCCTCCCTTTGACGGTTCACCCTTAGCTGACAGCGATGTCTTTGGTGTCGGTGTAAACCGAACCGTCGTCATCGTACCAGGTGAAGGTGAACGTTCCTGATTCCGGCACCAGAGACTGGAACTCGAAATAGGGGTTTGTCGAAATCGCTGGCTCGAGGGTGACATCAACCACGCTCTGACCGTTAAATTCGCACGTGAAGCGGTTGATGATCGACCGCGGGATGAGGTTGCCGTCACCGTCTTTGCGCTGACCGGATTCCATCGGGTGCGAAATCAGCGTCTTGATGACGATGGATTCGCCAGCTGCTGCATCGCGGGGAACGCGGACGCGGGGTGTTACGTTGTCTGCCATTTTGACTCTCCTAAACCTTAGCCGCCGCAGCCGCCGATGGTGACTTTGACTTCCGAAGACGCCTGAGCGAACGAACCGTCAGCCATCTTAGCGATTGCTGTGACGTTCTGAGTTTTCGACAGACGGATACGGGTGGATGCGGACTGGGAACCAGCCAGCGGGCCAAAGTTGAAAGTCGCAACCGACGGGGTCGGGTTGCCGGTTGCCAGCAGCATGATCGCTACTGCGCCCGGTGCGTCAACTTCTACAGGAACAGTGTTACCGTTCTCTGCGATTTCCGGCGCGATTAGGGTAATGCCAGCATCACCTACAGCAGCGCCGCCAGTGAAAGCATTGATAAGGTCCTCGACGGCTGCATTTGCGGTGAACGGCACCATTGCGGCAGCCGAAGCACCCATCGCAAGCAGGATCGAGTCTCTGCGCGTCAGCTTCATTTTCTCTCCTCTCGGGTTCGGTCGCTTAGTCTGTCAATGTGAGCAGATAGGCGACGACATCTTCGATTTCTTGGGCGGTCAGAAGCGGAGCGAGAGGCTCGGCACCTGCTTTGCCGGTGAATGCATCACCCGGACGGATGTAGCCGCTGGTCTTGTAGAACGAGGGCATAACCGTGTCGGGGAAGGTGTGTTTTGCGTTCGCCACGATACCACGCAGCTCTGCTTCGTTACGATAGCCACCAACGCCGTTCAGCGCCGGACCGACTTCGCCGTGGAACGGGTAGTCCGCAAGTGCATCAACCTGATGGCACGCGATGCAGTTCCCTTTGCCGCGGTTGGTCATGATGACAATGCCGTTTTCGACGTTGCCTGCTACGCCGGTCAGGGATTGTTCTACCGCGCCGTAATCGTCGTAAACGACTGCGTCGGGTGCGACCTCTTCTGCCGAAGCAACAGAGGCAACAACTGCCAGACCGACCGCCATTTGAATGATGCTCTTCATGAGCCCTCCCTAAATCATCATATGCGGTTCTTTGAATACCGTAGTAGACAAACCCGCCTCCTGACAATCACAAATTCAAATTTTTGAATATTGCTGCGTTGCGGCGGGCTGTCGCACCCCTCGATTTGGGGTGCTAATTATCAGTCGAAAAGGCCGCCCTCTTCGATCCTACGTGCATGATATTTTTGGAAATTTTCATCTCCGAGGTAACCCTCTTCGACCACCCAGTTTAGCAAGTTGTAGGTGGTCCACTTTCCAAAGGCCCCAGGCATCACCGCTGCAGCCGCAGCCTGACCGAATGCACCGTCCTCTACCTCTGTCGGATAAAAAATCAGCGTCGGAGTGAACAGAATCCCCCAGCGTTGAATCATGTCCTTCTCGGCCAAGGTCGTGCCGTCAAAGTCCGTGACTTCGACATCACCAAACATATTAAGCTGAACAACGAAGTAGTGGTCACGGATGTATTGGTCAATTTCGGGCACGGGAAAGACTTCCTCGTACATCTTGGTGCAGTAGATGCAGCCACGCTGCTCGATGATGACCATCAAGCGTTTACCCTCAGCGTTGGCCTCTTCAAGGTCTTCGCGAAGGTCTTTGAACGTGTCCCGCTGCCAATCTACTTTGTGCAGACCATCGTCGCCCAGTTCAGCGGAATGCGCGGCTTGAGCGAACAGAACAGCCGCAAGAATACCTAGTAATTTACGCATGGATTTCCTCCCCCACTGCGACTCACAAAATCGTTGAGAACCAAGGCACGTGGCGGATCATCCAATCCGCAATCGTGTTCACACTGCCCGTGGCGATCAGAACGCCGAACAGGATCAGCATCACGCCCATCGCCTTTTCGACGTAGCCCAAATAACGGCGGTTGCGCCGCGCCCAGCCCAAGAAAGGCTTTGCAAAAAGTGCGGCAACGACGAATGGCGCCGTCATCGACAGGCCGTAAACCAAGAGGAGCATCCCCCCTTCCCACAGGCTGCCCATGCCGCCCGCGATCATCAGGATCGACGCAAGAGCCGGACCAACGCAGGGCGTCCACCCAAAGCCAAAGGCGAGGCCCATGAGATATGCCCCAACTACGGTCGAAGGCTCAGCCGAGCTTTCCATCCGCGCCTCACGATAGAGGAACGGTATCCGCATGATGCCCAAGAAATGCAGACCAAAGACGATCAAGATCGCAGAGGCGACATAGGCCAAGATCGGCTTCCATTGTGCAACCGCTTGTCCAACTGCCGTCGCGCCAAGTCCGAGCAACACGAAGATAGTCGTCACGCCCAGCGCAAAAGCGATGGATGACAAAACGAGGCGGCGTTGCGCGCCGGGCGCGATGTCATCGTCACCTTGCAGTTCATTCATCGAAAGACCTGCCATGTAGGACAGGTAGAACGGAACCATCGGCAGAATGCAGGGTGTAAAGAACGACAAAAGGCCGGCAAAAGCCGCGCCCATATAGGTCATATCCATCGGCGGCCGCCCTCCCTTGCGACATTCACATATTCATATTATGCTAGATGATGATATTTCCATCCGTCAATCGGTTTGCATACAGATGCGCACATTATGGAAAGCCTTGGCCCTCTGGGTCCTGACGGCGGTGCCTGCCGCTGCTGAAACCCGACTTCTTATGGGGGTCGAGGATGGCTGCATGTGGTGCGCAAGGTGGGAAGCCCAAATCGGCCCCATCTATCCTAAAACCACCGAAGGCGAGATGGCTCCGCTCTGGCAGGTCGATATCAATGACCCGCTGCCGAGCGATGTGACTTTAGACAGACCGATGGTGTTCACCCCCACTTTTGTCGTGCTTGAAGACGGCGTTGAGATTGGCAGGATCGAGGGCTATCCGGGCGAAGATTTCTTCTGGGGGCTTTTGGGCCAGATCCTCGGCCTGCCGCCCGCGCAAACTTGACGAGGATGCCACAACTGGAAATTGTGTGCGCATCATCGTTGAATAAAATAGCCGTTTCGCGTAAGCGCTGAACAGTACGGCAGGACAATAAGGATCGGCACAATGGGCCTTCCAATTGTAGACGATAAGATTTGCGAGGCTGACCTCGACAAGCTTATGGACAACGCCCAAGAGGCGGCGAACTTTCTCAAGGCGATCAGCCATGAGGGACGTCTGCTGATCCTGTGTCACCTCTCTGCTGGTGAAAAATCCGTGACAGAGCTCGAAGATTTGATCTCTGCCCGTCAGGCGGCTGTATCCCAACAGCTCGCCCGTCTACGGCTCGAAGGTTTGGTCACGCCGCGCCGTGAGGGAAAAACGATCTACTACCGCTTGACCGATGACCGTCCTCGCCAGATGATTGACCTCGTCTACGACATGTTTTGCGGCAAGTCGTAACCCTATCCGCCGACCCAACGGCGTTTAGGTAAAAGGGAGGAAAATCTGATGCTTGATCTATTGGGCGACGGCAATGCCGCGGCCATCCTTGGCTTGCTGAGCGGGCTTTTGTTGGGGCTGGCGGCACGATTGGGTCGGTTCTGCACCCTCGGCGCGATCGAAGATTACCTCTACGGCGAAAATGATATGCGTTTGCGCATGTGGGGCGTGGCGATCGGCACGGCCGTGATCGGAAGCTTTGCCTTGATTGGCGCAGGTCTGCTTGATGCGCCATCCACGATCTACCTTGGCTTTGCCTTTGCCCCCATCGGCGCTGTGGTTGGTGGGTTGGTGTTCGGCTACGGAATGGCCCTCGCTGGAAACTGTGGATACGGCGCGCTAGCCCGACTGGGCGGCGGCGACCTGCGGAACTTCGTTATCGTGGTTGTCATGGGGATAGCGGCATATGGAACCGTGTCAGGCCCGCTGGCCTATGCGCGGGTCTACCTATTCCCGCAGGACCGCATTTCGGGCGACGTTCCAGGCATCGCCCATAGCATCGCGCAAATGACGGGCATGACGCCCAGCACAATCGGCATTCTGATCGGCCTTATCATTCTGGTCGCCACCATCGCGCCAGCCCGTGTTCGGGCCTCGACGTCCACCTTGTTCTGGGGCGTCGTGGTCGGTCTGGCTGCCGTCTCTGGCTGGGCTGGCACACAATGGATCGCTTCCAACGGCTTTGATGGCACCCCAGTGGTGTCGCACACCTTCGCCACACCGATTGGAGAGACCATCCTCTGGGGCATGACAGCCAGCGGACAGAGCCTGTCTTTTGCCATCGGGTCGGTTGCGGGTGTCTGGTGTGGTGCCTTTATCGGATCGCTGATCAAAGGCCACTTCCGCTGGGAAGCCTGTGAAGACCCACGCGAACTTCGCCGCCAAATCTTCGGCGCAGCCCTGATGGGTGTCGGCGCAGTTGTCGCCATGGGATGCAGCATCGGCCAAGGCCTCTCGGCCATGTCCGTTCTCGCGTGGTCCGCACCGCTCACACTGGCTAGCATCGTCGCAGGCGCTGCCTTTGGCCTGCGTCAGTTGATTACTGGCTGGCAGCCGGTCGACTGATCAGAGGTTCCGATCCAAGAATGACATCCAGTTCCCGCTGCTGATCTTTGAAACCAGCGCGGGATCGTACCCGCGGTCGATCATCGCATCGATCAAATCAGGTAGCCCTAAAACGTCCCCAATCACGGACGGGATGACTGCACCGTCGAAATCAGAACCCAAGGCGACATGGTCTTCGCCCAGCGCCTCGATCAAGTGATCAAGGTGCGCCATGATACGGTCGAACCCAGTGTTCGCATCCCGTCGTCCGTCCTCGCGCAGGAAGGCACAGCCAAAGTTCAGCCCAACAATCCCGCCGCTTTCGGCAATCATTGCCAACTGACGATCGGTGAGATTGCGCGACGACGGTGTGACCGCGTGGGCGTTGGAATGGGTCGCGATCAACGGACGCGACGAAATAGCAGCGACGTCATCGAAACCTTTTTCATTCAGGTGTGACAGGTCGATCAGAATGCCTAGGCGATCACATTCACGGATCAGGTCTTTGCCCAAATCCGTGAGGCCAGCGCCGCGGTCAGGGGTAGACGGAAACGCGAAAGGAACCCCTTCGCCATAGATTGTTGGTCGACTCCAGACAGGCCCGATCGACCGCAGCCCCATACGATACCAGACCTCGAGCTGAGACAAATCTGGCCCAATCGCTTCGGCCCCTTCCATGTGCAGAATGGCGGCCACTTTACCCATTTCAACCGCTCGACGCACCTCTGCGCCACTTCGGCAAACGGTCAGATCACCGCTCGACAAACGCTCCATTTCGAACAGACCAGCCGCTTGAGCCATTGCAGTTGGCAAGGCATCGGCTTGATCCAAAATGGACGGCATGGGTAGGTCGTAGGGCAAAACCTCCATCATCGCTTCGAAATCGAGACCGCCAGCATCGTCAGGTGACGGAACCCAAACCGCGAAAAAACCACCAACGAATCCCGCAGCTTGCATCCGAGGGAGGTCAAGGTGATGCGCCCCTTCCCCCTCAATCCACATCGCGGCGCGCTGCGCCTTGGGTGCACGAGCATAGCGGAACAGAAAATCGTTGTGACCGTCGAAAACCGTATAATCCGTCATTGTTCACCTCAACCAACAGGGTTCACAGTAACGACGCGCATAACAGGTGCAACGGCAATTCGCCCGTGCTAACGGTGCGGCACGTGGAGGCCCTATGATCGACCTGATTATTTTTGACTGTGATGGCGTTTTGATCGACAGCGAGATCATCAGCGCTGATACGCTGATCTCAGAACTTGCGCTGATCGGGATCGCGATTGATCGGCACTATGTTCGGAAATATTGCCTCGGTCGCAGTTTTCCAACCGTCGCGAAAAGCCTCCGTGAACAGTTCGAAACACCCCTGCCTGACGACTTTGAACAACGGTATCGGACTAGCCTTCTGCACCGTTTTGAAACTCAGCTAGAGGCCACACAGGGAATCGAAACCCTGCTTGCAACGCTCGACCGACCGATCTGCGTTGCAACCTCATCGAGCCCGCCACGCGTGGCGCGGTCGCTCGAATTGACGGGCCTCGCGCGGTTCTTTGGGCCACATGTTTTCACCGCATCCCAAGTCAAAAACGGCAAACCCGCGCCCGACCTTTTTCTATTTGCCGCCAAAGAGATGGGCGTCGATCCCTCCCGAACTTTGGTGATCGAAGATAGCATCCCTGGCCTCACCGCAGCACAGGCCGCAGGCATGCCTCATCTGGCTTACACAGGGGCCAGCCATCTGCGTGGTTTAGGGGTCGAAATGCCCGACGGCGTTCAAGCCTTTGACAACTGGGCAGATTTCACGCAGGTCTTAAAGACGATCAAGGAGGCCCCGTGACAGTCGGTCGATTCACACCTGAAACCACACGTTTGGATGACGCCGCCCGCGCAGGGTGGCTTTACTACGTTGCGGGCAACACTCAGGACGAAATCGCACGCAAGCTCGGGGTATCTAGACAGTCCGCTCAACGCCTCGTCGCGATGGCTGTCAGTGAAAAACTGGTAAAGGTTCGCCTCGATCACCCGATTGCACGCTGCATGGACCTCTCCAAGGCGGTGAAGGATAAATTTGGTCTAGGCTTTTGCGAAATTGTCCCCTCCGACCCCGAGGCCCCGAACCTGACGACGGGCGCTGCAATTGCGGCTGCGGCTGAATTGGAACGCACGCTCAAAACCGAGGATGAACAAATCATCGCTCTCGGCACGGGACGCGCGTTGAAAACGACAGTTGAACAGCTTCCACGCATGAATTGCCCGCAACACCGTGTCGTGTCGCGCCTCGGCAACATGATGAGCGACGGGTCCGCAACGCCCTACAACGCAACCATTCATCTGGCAGAGCGCATTGGCGCGATCCAATACCCCTACCCGCTTCCAGTTTTGGCGAACTCGCCCGACGAACTCCAAACGCTCCACGGACAGGAAGCCGTCCGCAACACGCTGAGCCTGTGTGAACGTGCCGACCTTACCCTAGTCGGGATCGGTCAAATGGATATGACCGCACCGCTGTTTGTTGACGGCTTCATTCCACGTCACGAAATCGAAGAACTGCAATCGGCTGGTGCTGCGGGCGAAATCACCTCGTGGATTTACGACGACACGGGCCAAGTGATCGACTGCGCGTTTAACCGTCGCGTTGCCTCCGCGCCACTCGCCGTGGCGGCAGACCGTCGGATCACGGCCATCGCTGTTGGTCCATCCAAAGTTCGTGCCATCAAAGCCGCGCTCAAAGGGCATCTCATCAACGGATTGATCACGAACGAAGCGACCGCAGAGTCGATTCTCGGCAACTAGTTACTCCTGCGACACCTTACCCGTAGCCTCTCAACCGTTTCGCTGCGCTGCAACAATACTGATAGCGCTGTCAGAATTTGAGTGCGATTTCGCACAGAAATCCTACTGCAAGCCCTTATTTTTATGGTCATTTAACCGTTTACTGCATTGCGGCGGGTAATTGGGATTGACAATTTTGAAGCCCTTTGTGAACATTTGCCCACTAACGTAGCATTTGCCCAAACCTGGGCATTGGGAGGAAATCATGAAATACACTGTGCGTGCCCTTTTGGGCGCAACCGCTCTGTGTTCGGCTGCTGCCCTAGCGCATGCTGAAACGCTGACCATCGCAACCGTGAACAACGGCGACATGATCCGTATGCAGGGTCTGACCGACGACTTCACCGCGAAAACCGGTCACACCGTTGAGTGGGTAACCCTCGAAGAAAACGTTCTTCGCCAGCGCGTAACCACCGACATCTCGACCAATGGCGGCGCATTCGACATCATGACCATCGGCATGTACGAAACCCCGATCTGGGGTGCGAACGGCTGGCTGGTCCCGCTCGACGATCTGTCCGAAGAGTACAACGCCGCTGACATCCTGCCAGCTATGGCTGGCGGTCTGAGCTACGACGGCACCCTCTACGCTGCACCGTTCTACGGTGAATCGTCGATGATCATGTATCGCACCGACCTGATGGAAAAAGCTGGCCTCGAAATGCCGACCGCTCCGACTTGGTCGTTCATCCGCGAAGCAGCCGCAGCAATGACCGACCGTGATGCTGACATCAACGGTATTTGTCTGCGCGGTAAAGCAGGCTGGGGTGAAGGCGGCGCGTTCATCACTGCGATGGGCAACTCGTTCGGCGCTCAGTGGTTCGACATGGACTGGAACGCAACCTTTGACGGCGAAGCATGGGCAAACACCCTCAACTTCTTTAAAGGCATGATGGATGAATCCGGTCCGGCTGGCTACGCCACCAACGGCTTCAACGAAAACCTCTCGCTGTTCCAGCAAGGCAAGTGCGGCATGTGGATCGACGCAACTGTTGCGGCATCCTTCGTCACCAACCCGAACGACTCGACCGTAGCTGACTCGGTTGGCTTCGCACTGGCACCGGATAACGGTCTGGGCAAACGTTCGAACTGGCTCTGGGCATGGGCTCTCGCGATCCCTGCAGGTTCGCAGAAAACCGACGCCGCGAAACAGTTCATCGAGTGGGCAACTTCGACCTCCTACATCGAGCTCGTAGCTGCAAACGAAGGCTGGGCAAACGTTCCTCCGGGCGCACGCGTATCGCTGTACGAAAACCCGAACTACAAAGACGTTCCTTTCGCACAGATGACCCTGGACTCGATCCTTTCGGCTGACCCGCTGAACGCAACTGTAAACGAAGCACCCTACGTTGGTGTTCAGTTCGCAGCGATCCCGGAATTCGCAGGTATCGCAACTGACGTAAGCCAAGAGTTCTCGGCAGCTTACGCTGGTCAACAGACCGTTGAAGAAGCTCTGGCCAAGGCACAAGCCCTGACCAACGACGCAATGGAAGCAGCTGGCTACCGCTAAGCTTTCCTCCAATGACGGTGGGTGGCCCTCGCGCTGCCCACCGCTCATTTCAATCTACGAATTACGCAAAGATCTTTAAGGTAGCGGCACAGCTACCAACAGAGGAAGTGCATTCATGGCGACCCAACATTCACGCGCTGCAGCTCGCATTATGATGGCCCCCGCGGTCATTCTATTGCTGGGTTGGATGCTCGTCCCGCTCACGATGACGCTCTATTTTTCGTTCAAGAACTACCTGCCCCTGCGTGGCGGCGACCTTGGATGGGCTGGATTTGAAAACTACACGCGCTTTGTCACAAGCAGTTCTTTCTGGCCGAGCATCCTCACCACCCTAATCATCGTTGGTGGCGTGCTGTTGATCACAGTCCTGTTCGGTGTTCTGCTGGCGCTCTTGCTGGACCGCCCAATGTGGGGTCAAGGCATCGTCCGCATCCTCGTGATTGCACCCTTCTTTGTCATGCCGACCGTGTCCGCGCTGGTCTGGAAGAACATGTTCATGGACCCGACCAACGGCCTGTTCGCCCACCTGTGGCGCGCCTTTGGTGCGCAACCCGTTGAATGGATGTCGCAGGCCTCCCTACCCTCGATCATCATCATCGTAAGCTGGCAATGGCTGCCGTTTGCGACCCTCATTCTGCTGACCGCGATCCAATCGCTGGACGGCGAACAACTCGAAGCGTCTGAAATGGACGGCGCACCTGCTCTGAAACGGTTCTGGTACATCATTCTGCCGCACCTAAGCCGCGCGATCACCGTCGTGATCCTGATCCAGACGATCTTCCTTCTGGCGGTTTTCGCAGAGATTTTCGTCACCACCGGCGGCGCATTTGGCACCAAGACACTCAGCTACCTCATCTTCCAGCGAGTTCTGGAAAGCCAGAACATCGGTCTGGGCTCTGCGGGCGGCGTCTACGCGATCATCCTCGCAAACATCATCGCCATCTTCCTGATGCGCATCGTCGGCAAAAACTTGGATAACTGAGGGAGGAGCACACATGGCACGCACCGTCACCACACGCCAAAAGGCGCTCAATACGGCCCTCGCTTGGGCTATCGGTCTTCTGATCTTTTTCCCGATCCTGTGGACCATTCTGACCAGCTTTAAAACCGAAGGTCAGGCCATCTCTGACCCACCAATCTTCTTGTTCTTTGACTGGACGCTGGAAAACTACGCGATCGTTCAGGAACGCTCTGATTACCTGCGGTTCTTGACAAACTCTGTGATCATCGCGGTTGGCTCGACCCTCTTGGGCATCGTCGTCGCGGTTCCTGCAGCAT
The DNA here is from genome assembly GCF_023253315.1 of Aestuarium sp. Lineage (NCBI taxonomy): Bacteria > Pseudomonadati > Pseudomonadota > Alphaproteobacteria > Rhodobacterales > Paracoccaceae > Aestuarium > Aestuarium sp. The sequence goes on along the minus strand of NZ_JALRGW010000008.1, from coordinate 36,675 downwards.
GGTCGATGGCATTCGTTCCATCCAAACGGACCAAAGACATCCTGATGTGGATGCTTTCGACCAAGATGTTGCCAGCGGTTGGGGTTCTCTACCCGATCTACCTGCTGTTCATCAAATTGGGCCTATTGGACAACCGTTGGGGTCTGGTCGTTGTCTTGATGCTGATCAACCTGCCGATCATCGTCTGGATGCTCTACACCTACTTCAAGGAAATCCCGGGTGAGATCCTTGAGGCAGCCCGCATGGATGGCGCTACACTGCGCGAGGAAATTCTCTACATCCTCACGCCGATGGCCGTCCCTGGCATCGCTTCGACGATCCTCTTGAACGTCATTCTGGCTTGGAACGAAGCGTTCTGGACGCTCAACCTGACGGCCGCCAAAGCCGCCCCGTTGACCGCATTCATCGCGAGCTACTCCAGCCCCGAAGGCCTCTTTTACGCAAAACTCTCTGCTGCTTCGACCATGGCGATCGCACCGATCCTGATCATGGGCTGGTTCAGCCAAAAACAACTTGTCCGCGGTCTGACCTTCGGCGCCGTGAAATAAGGAAAAGAATAATGGGACGCATTACGCTAGATAAAGTCACCAAACGTTTCGGCGATGTCGAAGTTATCCCGCCGCTGGACTTGACCATCGAAGACGGAGAGTTCGTTGTATTCGTTGGCCCATCGGGTTGCGGCAAATCCACCCTTCTGCGCCTGATCGCTGGGCTTGAGGACGTGTCGGGCGGCCAAATCCGCATCGACAGCAAAGACGCCACCGACCTGCCGCCCGCAAAGCGCGGTCTTGCTATGGTGTTCCAGTCCTACGCACTCTACCCGCATATGTCGGTGCGCAAGAACATCGCCTTCCCGCTCAAGATGGCAAAGATGGATCAGGCCGAAATCGACCGCCGCGTGGATAACGCTGCAAAGGTTCTGAACCTCGATAGCTACATTGATCGCCGTCCGGGTCAGCTCTCTGGCGGTCAGCGCCAGCGTGTTGCAATTGGCCGCGCGATTGTGCGCGAACCAAGCGCGTTCCTCTTTGACGAACCGCTGTCGAACTTGGACGCAGCGCTTCGCGTTGGGATGCGCCTTGAGATCTCAGAACTCCACGAGCGCCTGAAAACGACCATGGTCTACGTGACCCACGATCAGGTCGAAGCGATGACCATGGCAGACAAAATCGTGGTTCTGCAGGCTGGTGTGATCGAACAGGTTGGCTCGCCTCTCGAACTGTACCACACCCCGCGCAACAAATTCGTCGCTGGTTTCATCGGCTCGCCCAAGATGAACTTTATCGAAGGTGAAACCGCTGCACAGCACGGTGCGCACACCATCGGCATCCGCCCTGAGCACCTGACCGCATCCGCGACCGAAGGTCTATGGAAAGGTACAGTCAGCGTCTCTGAACACCTCGGCTCCGACACGTTCCTGCACGTTCATGACACCGGCCTCGCGGAATCCATGACCGTGCGCGTTGGCGGCGAATTCCCCGTTCGCCACGGTGATACTGTCTACCTCACCCCCGAAGCCGACAAAATCCATCGCTTTGACGAAAAAGGGCTGCGGATTGCATGACACGGTTTTCGGGTAAATCGGTTCTGATCACGGGTGCGGCCCGCGGGATCGGTTTTGAATTTGCAAAGGCCTATGCTGCCGAAGGCGCGCGTGTTGCGATTGTCGACATCAACGCCTCGGCCGCATTGAAGGCCGCACAAACCATCGGCAATGGCGCAATCGCCGTTGCCTGTGATGTGGCGGATAAAGCTAGCATTGATAACGCCGTGAACACGGTCGAAACGGAACTCGGCGGGATCGACATCCTTGTGAATAACGCCGCGCTATTCTCGGCCGCACCGATCATTGAGATCACCGAGGCGGACTATCAAAAGCTGTTCTCGATCAACGTCTTTGGCACCATGTTCATGACCCAAGCCGTCGCGAAGGTCATGATTGCCAACGGCAAAGGCGGCAAGATCATCAATATGGCGTCCCAAGCTGGCCGTCGTGGGGAGGCCCTCGTTGGCGTCTACTGTGCGACCAAGGCCGCCGTCATCAGCTTTACCCAATCTGCGGGCCTGAACCTGATCCAACACGGCATCAATGTGAACGCAATCGCACCCGGTGTGGTGGATGGCGAACATTGGGACGGCGTCGATGCCTTCTTTGCCAAATATGAAAACAAACCCCTCGGTCAGAAAAAACGCGAAGTCAGCGCAGGCGTCCCCTTTGGCCGCATGGGCAAGGCTGAAGACCTGACCGGAATGGCACTCTTTCTTGCCTCAAACGAGGCCGACTATGTCGTCGCACAATGTTTCGGTGTGGACGGCGGAAACTGGATGGCATGACCATGGCAATCGAACTCAACACCTCCGCTCTGGCTCAGCTCCCTGATACCATCGGCACCCCTTCTTACGACCGATCCGCGTTGACGGCGGGCATCCTCCACGTGGGAATCGGCAACTTCCACCGCGCGCACATGGCGGTGTATCTCGACCGCCTGTTTGCACTAGGTGAAAGCCATGACTGGGCGCTGTGTGGCGCTGGCGTCCGCGCAGGCGACGCAACCATGCGCGGCCGTCTTGCGAATCAAGACTGGCTGACAACGGTTGTCGAACTGGACCCGTCGGGCCTGACCGCTCAGGTCGTTGGCTCTATGATCGACTTCGTTGAGGTCGACCCCGAGATCACCATCGCGAAAATGGCTGATCCCGCGATCAAGATCGTATCGACCACCATCACCGAAGGCGGCTACTACGTTGACGCCCTGACCGATGGTTTTGACACAAAACACCCCGACATTGTCGCAGATGCTGCAAATCCCGACGCTCCGAAAACCGTGTTCGGCATGGTGATCAAAGCGCTCCGCATTCGTCGCGACGCGGGTCTTGCGCCTTTCACGTTTATGTCCTGCGATAACCTGCCTGAAAACGGTCACGTTGCGAAACGCACGGTCATTGGCCTGGCTCGTCTGTCTGACCCTGACTTTGCGGATTGGATCAGTGCAAACGTTGCCTTCCCGAACTCTATGGTCGATTGCATCACACCTGCGACCTCTGACCGCGAACGCGCGATGGTTGCCGATAAATTCGGCATCACTGATGCGGTGCCTGTTGCCTGTGAACCTTTCCGTCAATGGGTCCTAGAGGATAACTTCCCCCAAGGTCGCCCAGCGCTTGAAAAGGTTGGCGCGGAATTCGTTGAGGACGTTGCAAAATACGAGTTGATGAAGCTCCGCATCCTGAACGGCGGCCACGCAGCGATTGCCTATCCGTCGGCTCTGATCGGGCATCACTTTGTTCATGATGCGATGGCTGATCCGTTGATCTCAGAATGGCTCGACGCATTGGAACAGCGTGAAATCATCCCGACGCTGACCCCGATTGAGGGCGTTGATTATCAGGCCTATCGCGAAAAGATCATCGAGCGCTTCTCGAACCCAGAAGTCGGCGACACGATCCCGCGCCTGTGCCTAGATGGGTCCAACCGTCAGCCGAAGTTCATCCTCCCGACCCTGCGTGACGCGCTGGCGGCTGGTGCGGATGTGTCTGGCCTCGCATTGGAAGTCGCGCTCTGGTGCCGTTATTGCGCCCGCGTGGATGAAGCTGGCAATGAGATCGCGCCGAATGACGACAACCATGTGGTTCTCAAATCCCTCGCGGATGAGGCCAAGGCTCGTCCCGCCGCGTTCCTCGAAAACACCGCGGTATTTGGTGATCTAGCCCAGAACGAGGTATTCGTGGCCGCCTTTGGAAAGGCCCTGAACAGCCTCAACGATAACGGTGTCAAAGTGACCTTGACCGCCTACATCAAAGGCTAAGCCTGTTAGACATCCTGAAACGGCGCTTCTGTTCAGAGGCGCCGTTTTGCTATGATCTGCGGCGCAATTGATAACCCAATCCCGCCGAGCACCAGTGCAGCGCCGATAAGCCACTGAACCGTGATAGGCTCGTTGATCCAGACCAGTCCACCGAGGCTGGCCAAGACGGGCACCATCAGCTGCCCTACCCCTGCCAGCGCAGGGTCAATGACCGCCACAATCCGATACCAGAGCGCATAGCCAAGGCCCGAGGTGATCCCGCCCGACACCATGGCGAGCATCAACGCAGGCCCACTGAGCGCCCCATTGCCGACCATCATCAACGGCAGCACGAATAGCAGGCACAGGGCAAAGCTCATCGCGTTCACGCGAACAGGATCCCCCGCCCCACGGCCGAGCAGCGTGTAGAACCCCCAGCTCATCCCAGCGAAAGACATCAGCATCAGATCAATGACGGGCAAGACTCCGAGGTCTGATGAAGGTTTCAACAGCCAGACCAACCCGAGGAAAGCCACTATCGCGCCGATCCATTGAAACACAGATGGACGGTCGCCGCGTGCAACCACCGTAGCGAATATCGTGATCTGCACCCAGCCGAACAGCAGCAAGGCGCCAAATCCAGCGTCGAGCGTGCGATAGGCGAGCGAAAACCCGATGATATAGCCGGCGAGGCACATAGCCCCTGCAAACGACCGCGCTTTTGTCGGCCACGCCCCTCTCTTTTGCAAGAGGGCTATCGTCATCAGAACGACCGCCCCTGTCGCCACGCGCACGACGGCGAAGGCCGCAGGATCGGCCCCGTAATCCACCACGGCCAAACGGATCAAAACCGAATTGGCAGCCAGTGCGAACAACGCGCCAAGTGCTACGAGGTAGATCATCCATGCCTCCAAACGAAAACGGGGCCGCGATTGCGACCCCGTTTCCTTATCATGCCTTCGGCGATGATTACATCATGCCGCCCATGCCGCCCATGTCGGGCATTGCAGGTGCGCCGCCGTCTTTGGCAGGCTTGTCAGCAACCATTGCTTCGGTGGTGATCAAGAGACCAGCTACCGATGCCGCATCTTCGAGAGCGGTACGGGTAACTTTTGCCGGGTCGATCACGCCGAATTTGAACATGTCGCCATATTCTTCGGTCTGAGCGTTGAAGCCAAAGTTTTTGTCGTCGGATTCACGAACTTTGCCAGCAACAACTGCACCGTCAACGCCTGCGTTCTCTGCGATCTGACGAAGCGGAGCTTCGAGAGCGCGGCGAACGATTGCGATACCAGCGTTTTGATCAGCGTTCTGACCTTCAAGACCAGCCAGAACTTTTGCAGCCTGAACCAGAGCAACACCACCGCCGACAACGATGCCTTCCTGAACAGCAGCGCGAGTAGCGTTCAGTGCGTCATCAACGCGGTCTTTACGCTCTTTCACTTCTACTTCAGTCATGCCGCCGACGCGGATAACAGCAACACCGCCAGCCAGTTTGGCAACGCGCTCTTGCAGTTTTTCACGGTCGTAGTCCGAAGAGGTTTCTTCGATCTGGGTACGGATCTGTGCGACGCGTGCTTCGATCTCTGCTTTGTTGCCAGCGCCGTCAACGATAACGGTGTTGTCTTTGGAGATCGAAACTTTCTTAGCCGAACCGAGCATGTCCATAGTGACGTTCTCGAGTTTCATGCCGAGGTCTTCGGAGATCACCTGGCCACCGGTCAGGATAGCGATATCCTGCAGCATTGCCTTGCGACGGTCGCCGAAGCCCGGTGCTTTGACAGCTGCGATTTTCAGACCACCGCGCAGTTTGTTAACTACGAGAGTTGCCAGTGCTTCGCCTTCAACATCTTCAGCGATGATGATGAGCGGTTTCTGGGATTGGATAACCGACTCGAGCAGCGGAACCATCGGCTGGAGCGACGACAGTTTTTTCTCGTGAAGCAGGATGACAGCGTCTTCCAGTTCAGCGACCATTTTGTCCGGGTTGGTTACGAAGTACGGGGAGAGGTAGCCACGATCGAACTGCATGCCTTCGACGACTTCTACTTCGGTTTCCATACCTTTGTTTTCTTCAACGGTGATTACGCCGTCGTTGCCAACTTTCTGCATCGCGTCTGCGATCTGACGACCGATCGATGCTTCGCCGTTAGCGGAGATGGTGCCGACCTGAGCAACTTCGTCAGAGTCTGCAACTTCACGAGCCATCGACTTGATCTGCTCAACAACAGTGGCAGTTGCCATGTCGATGCCGCGCTTCAGGTCCATCGGGTTCAGGCCAGCGGCAACCTGCTTGAGGCCTTCTTTCACGATTGCTTGTGCAAGTACGGTTGCGGTGGTGGTACCGTCGCCAGCTTCGTCGTTGGTGCGCGAAGCGACTTCTTTAACCATCTGCGCGCCCATGTTCTCGAACTTATCTTCCAGTTCGATCTCTTTAGCGACAGAAACACCGTCTTTGGTGATGCGCGGTGCGCCGAAAGATTTTTCGAGCACAACGTTGCGGCCTTTCGGGCCAAGGGTAACTTTTACCGCGTCAGCCAGGATGTTCACACCCTTGAGCATACGGTTACGGGCGTCGGTGCCGAATTTGACGTCTTTAGCAGCCATTGCTGTAGTCCTCGTCTAAAATAGTTTCAGGGAAAGGTACGATCTCAGGCGATGATGCCGAGAATGTCGCCTTCTTTCATGATGAGCAGCTCTTCGCCGTCTACGGTGACTTCAGTGCCAGACCATTTGCCGAACAGAACGCGGTCGCCAGCTTTAACAGCCATTGCGATCAGTTCGCCGGAGTCCTTACGTGCACCTTCGCCGCAAGCAACTACTTCGCCTTCAGCCGGTTTTTCTTTGGCGCTATCAGGGATGATCAGACCACCCTTGGTTTTTTCGTCGCTCTCGACACGGCGGACCAGAACGCGGTCATGCAGCGGTTTAAAAGCCATTTTTGTAGCTCCTCAGCTATCGTTAAATCCTGTGTTAGCACTCACTCACGTCGAGTGCTAACGACGCATAGTTAGGAACCTGTCGTAGGGGTGTCAACAGTGGTGTAGAGGATTTTTTGTATCGCCTCCGCTGCCTGAACGGCATAGGTTAAATTACGACAAACAGGAGCCATGATGCGCGCGACCCTCACCGTTCTTTTCGTTTCCTCAGTTTTACCTACCGCATCTTTGGCACTCTGTTCGGGCGCATCTATTGAGGCCTTTTTCCCCGCAGACGTTTTGACTGAGGTAGAGCGCACGTCGGACGCCACCTTGAACGGCAAAGGCCTGATTTGGCGGGCTGATCGGGACGGCGATCAGATCACCTTTTTTGGCAGCTTGCACATCTACGACCCGCGCCTCTTGCCGCTCAGGGAAAAAGCCCGCGAGGCACTAGACGGCGCCGATGTTTTGCTGGTCGAACAGACGACCGAACAGTTGCAAGAAATGCAGCGCGAGCTGCTCGCTGATCCATCGTTGATCCTCCTGCCCGAAGGTCAAACGCTGATCGGCATGATCGACGACGCGTCATGGGAACTCCTTGCTGAGGCAGGCCGAGCCCGTGGGCTACCCTCACCGATGACTGCACGATTCCAACCGTGGTACCTTGTTGCTGCGCTCGGAACACCGCCCTGCGCTATGCCCGACATTCAGGCGGGACTGACGGGATTGGACGCGATGGTGATGGAGGACGCTGCTTCGCTAGGCGTTGAAACACGCGCGCTAGAGGACTGGCGCGACTCGCTGCGTATCCTTTACGACGATCCGATCGACGCTCAGATCGACATGCTCGAGATGTCGCTCTTGCCGCCAGATATCGAAAGCGCGCTCTTTGCATCCACGTTCGATGCCTATTTCGCGGGTGACGTTGCCCGCGTGTGGGAACTATCGCGCGCCGCTCTCGCCCTCGTTCCAAACGTCGATCTACCCTACGCGAACAAGGTGTTCGACGATTTCGCCGAAGGCCTCCTTGACGGACGGAACATGAACTGGATCGACAACCTTGAAACCGCAGCAGCCGAAGGTCCCGTTGTCGCGGTGTTCGGTGCCGCGCACCTTTCAGGCGACAATGGCGTGTTGAATTTGATGGCTCAGAATGGCTGGACGATCACTCGGCTGGACGAATAGCCGCCCGCCCGACTTCGGTTAATCCGTAAATGCCGACGGCCACCCGTTCGAACCAACCGTAGTGGTTGTCGGCCATCAGACGGGTCGCGGTTTTGACGCCAGTCGCCTTGGCAACCATCGCCCCTTTGGTCGGTCCTTCGACGGAAAGGAATTCCGCACATGCAATCGCATCCTGCCTGTAGCCCGTCACGATCCCCTGCCGTGTGGCACCACCGACATTTGGATCCCCCCTCAGTCGATCAAATTCGCGCAGCAAAGCCTTCGCCTTGTTCGGTGACTTGCGCGGGGCATAGGGTCCAGGGTCTGCAAGCGTTTCCGTAAACCCGTCCGAGAGGCGAACCGTAATGACGCCAATCCCAAGCCGCCGACAGAGTTTCACATTGGCCTGCAACGCCTTCCAACTCGCCCGCCCGCTTTGCCGTGGCACACAAACATAGACATTGTCCGTAATGGCCAGACGCGCGACAGCCTGCTGCAAAAGCGTGAGCGAAAAGCTAGTCTTTAGCTCTACGATGACAGGTGGTTCGTCCCCGCGACGCCCCACCACATCGACCGCACCGACCTCGGCCTTCACGACGTAGCCCTGCCGTTCCAGCAGCGCCTTCACGGGCGCATAGAGATCAGTTTCGGAAATCTTTGCCATGGCTCAGACCTACCTTGCGCAACTCAACTGCGCAATTGCGGCATGGCCTTTGGTCGCAGTGCGGCGCGAAGTGGTGACAACGGCGCTGCCCGACCATATAAGGCCCGCGAATTGATATCGCACATGAGGCAGACCTCTATGACCACGCTTGTTTTCGGCCACAAATCTCCTGACACTGACTCCACTGGATCGCCCATCGTTTGGGCTTGGTATCTGAACGAAGTCAAAGGCATCGACGCAAAGCCCGTTCTGCTGGGCGAACCCAACACCGAAGCCGCCTTTGTGATCGAGAAATGGGGCTTTGCGAAACCCGAGATCATCTCGACCGTCGAAGTAGACCAGAAGGTCGTCATCGTTGACACCAACAACCCAGCCGAGCTACCCGATGCGATCAATGACGCGGACATCACCGCGATCATCGACCACCATAAACTGGTCGGCGGTCTGGAAACCAAAGGCCCGATCGATATCACCATCCGTCCGCTCGCCTGCACCGCGACCATCATGTATGACCTGATGGGCAACGATGCAGACAAAATGCCGGACAACATCAAAGGCGCGATGCTGTCGTGCATCCTGTCTGACACGCTGGAATTCCGCAGCCCAACCACCACAGACGTAGACAAAGCACTGGCCGAGAAACTGGCGGCTGAGCTGAACATCAACATCAGCGCGTATGCCTCTGAACTGTTCGAAGCCAAATTCGGACGTGTCGTCCTTCTCTGATGCTGAACTGCTGCGCATGGACTCCAAGGAATACAATGTCGACGGCACCGAGCTGCGCGTCTCTGTTCTGGAAACCACCGCACCGAAGATCATCCTCGACCGCAAAGCAAGCCTGATGGCATCGATGGTTGACGTCGCCAAAGAAGACGGCGCGGATCAGGTTCTCCTCTTCGTCATCGACATCCTGAACGAAGAAGCCACGCTGCTCGTTCCCAACGATCTGGTCAAAAAGATTGCTGAAGCATCGTTCGATTGCACCGTCGAAGGCGATACCGTCGTTCTTCCGGGCGTTATGTCCCGCAAAAAACAGATCATTCCGAGCCTTAAGGTCTGATCCAGTCCAAGGGCGCTTCGGCGCCCTTTTTACTTTAATGAGTTTGGAGTCACTTATGACATTTAAGAATTTAATGATTGCTGGCTGCCTCTTATTTGCCGTACTCGCCGTTGGATTGGTCTTTGCGCCCTCGTTGTTTTGCACTCTTTTTGGACTGCCTTCCGATGACTCAGCACTCGTCATGGCGCGGCGCGCTGGCGTATTGATGGTTGGCTTCTCGATCCTGACCTATGTTCTAAGAAACTTACCGCCGACCCCGCTTCGCCTTAACGTCATGAAAGGCTTCATCGTAAAGTTGCTTTTGATGGCGGGGCTTGGGATCATAGAACTAATAAGCGCTAATGTTGGGACAGGTATTTTGCTCGCAGTAGTTACGGAAATCGCGTTTGCTTTAGCGTTTTGGACGACCCGCAATGATATCACCTAGTTTCCTCCGTGAAATGCAACGTGGTGAAGAGGCCGCCGTTACGGCCCTTCTGACCGATGCTTTCGGCCAACCTGACGAGGCGCGTCTGGTTGAAAAGCTGCGCAAGTCCCGCGCGATCGCAGGGGAAATGGTGCTGCCCTCCGAACAAGGGATCGTTGGCTACCTCGCTCTATCGCAGATGATCGCGCCCAAAGGTTGGCTCTGCCTCGCGCCGGTTGCCATCCAGCCCGACCTTCAACGCAACGGTTATGGCCGCCGCATGGTCGGAATGATCGCAGAATGGGCGCGTTTGTCTGGACAAACCTTGGTCGTCCTCGGCGACCCGTCGTTCTATTCGCGCTGTGGTTTTACGCCCGCGCCTGACGGGCTCACCTCGCCCTACCCCGTCGAATACACAATGGTCGCTGGTCCCGCCAAAGCGAAATCACTCGACCTGAAGTATCCCGCCGCCTTTGGCTAGACGCTTTTCTTTTACACGGGCGGGCTATACTCAGGCCTTAACCGAATAGAAGAGCAGCCCATGACCCAAATTATCGAAAACTTCGCCGAAATCGCTGACCAATATGACGCCCTGTTTGTGGATCTCTGGGGCTGCATGCACAACGGCCTCACATCTTTCCCCGCAGCAGTCAAAGCAATGCAGGACTACCGCAAAACAGGCGGCAAGGTGATTTTCGTGACCAACGCGCCGCGGGCTTGGGATCTGGTCGCAAAGCAGATGAACCGCTTTGGCATTCCCGAAGACAGCTTTGACGCCATCGCGACCTCGGGCGACGCCGCGCGTGTGGCCTTGTTTACAGGTGCCGTGGGCCAAAAGGTCTATTTCATCGGCGAAGCACATGACGACAGCTTTTTCGAACCGATCAAGGTCGTCGAAAACCCGCTAGAGATCACCCGCGTCCCCCTCGAAGAGGCCGAGGGCATCGTAAACTGCGGCCCCTTCGACCCTCATGCAGAGCCTGACGTGATGCGCCCAGAGTTCCTCTTTGCTCGTGAAAAAGGGATGAAGATGCTCTGCGCGAACCCTGACATCGTGATCGACCGCGGCGAAACCCGTGAATATTGCGCGGGGGCTTTGGCGAAACTCTACACTGAAATGGGCGGTGAGAGCCTCTATTTCGGTAAACCTCACCCGCCGATCTATGACCTTGCCCGCCGACGTTTGGCGCAACTGGACGTGAACGCTGATGAGGCTCGCATCCTGTGCATCGGCGATGGGATTAAGACCGATATTTTGGGCGCAGAGGGCGAGGGGTATGATTCCCTTTTCATCACTGGTGGCCTTGCAGCAGAAGAGACTGCGACCAAAGTCCAACCCGACGCAGAATTGCTAAACGCCTACCTGCAAAAAGAAAAACAATCTCCAACTTACGCCATAGGCTTTTTGCGCTAGCACAATAGGGGGTTGTTTTTTCTGCGGCTGCAAAGTAATAAAGTTTCAAGTGATAACCCAAAAGGGACCATTTGTTACGCAATGGAGCCGAACATGCTAGATAACTTCCCCCGCGGTACAATCTGTATCGAAGATATCGAAATCGGTATGATCCGGTCTTTGCGTAAGGTCGTGACGGACCGCGACATCGAAATGTTCGCTGAAGTCTCAACTGACCGTAACCCTGTGCACCTCGACGACGACTATGCCCAAGACACGATCTTTGAGGGTCGTATTGCGCATGGGATGCTCACCGCTGGGCTGATCTCTGCGGTGATTGGCGAACAGCTTCCAGGTCACGGCACGGTCTATCTGGGTCAATCGCTGAAATTCCTCGCCCCTGTGCGCCCTGGCGATATGGTTTTGGCGGAGGTTGAAGTCACAAACATCGACCATTCCAAACGTCGCGTGACTATGGAAACGCGCTGCCTCGTCAACGGCAAAAAGGTACTGATCGGCGAAGCAACAGTTCTCGCACCGTCGCGGAAGTTCGACTGATCTTGCATGCGTCGGCTTGGGCGGCTACGCATCGCCTATGCGCATTATTCGAGACACCTTATTCCTAGACCCCAATGATCGTGGCGCGGCTGCGGCCATCGGGAATTTCGACGGCGTCCATTTGGGCCATCAGGCGGTCATTGATTTGACCCGTAAGGCGGCGTTTGATCTGGGCGCGCCTCTCGGCGTGATGACCTTTGAACCGCATCCCCGTCAGTTTTTTGCCCCCGATGCACCGCCGTTCCGTTTGATGAACGCCGAAGCCAAGGCTCATCGCCTGCGCAAACTGGGTGTCCAAAAACTCTACGACGTGCCGTTTAATGCCGCCCTCGCCCAATTCACCCCTCGTGAATTTGCAGAGACGATCATCGTTCAGCGCCTCGGCCTCGTGCATGTCGTCGTTGGGGCTGATTTCTGTTTCGGCGCGAAACGGGCTGGCGATGTGGAAACGCTGAAATCACTTGGTGAAGAGCTTGGGTTCGGCGTGACCGTCACCCCGCTTTTGACGTTTGAAGAGGAAATCTCCTCCACGAACATCCGCAACGCTCTCTCCGATGGCCGTCCTCGTGACGCTGCACGTATGCTGGGCCATTGGCACCGCATCGAAGGCCCCGTGATCCGTGGCGACCAGCGTGGTCGCGACCTTGGCTACCCGACGGCGAATATGTCCATCACGAACCTTCACCAGCCGAAACTGGGTGTTTACGCGGTAAAGGTCGACGTCCTCGAAGGGCCACATGCAGGCAGCTACGACGGCGCAGCGTCTATCGGTGTCCGCCCTATGTTTGGCGAAGACAATGTGCCGAACATCGAAACCTTTCTATTTGATTTCAAAGGCGACCTCTACGGCACGCCGCTTTCGGTCGCGCTTGTGGATTATCTGCGCCCCGAACTGAAATTCGACAGCCTCGATGCGCTCATCGTTCAGATGGCGAATGACTGCGATACAGCCCGAAAGATCCTTAAAGATGTCTGACATCGACCGCAGCAGTTTGCGCCCGAACTATTGGAAAACCGTTCCGATGGAGAAGATGAACCGTCAGGAATGGGAAGCGCTCTGCGATGGCTGCGGCAAATGCTGCCTGAACAAGCTTGAGGATGAAGATACGGGCGAAGTGGCGCTGACCAACGTGGCCTGCCGCCTGTTGGATGATGCGACCTGCCTGTGCAGCCAATACGACATTCGCCATCAGTTCGTCCCTGAGTGTATCGTTCTGACGCCTAAGACTATTTTAGATAACCTATACTGGCTCCCGCAAACCTGCGCCTACCGGCTGGTCCATGAAAAACGGCCCCTTTACGACTGGCATCCGCTGATTTCGGGCAATTCTGAAACCGTGCATTTAGCAGGCGTTTCGATGCAGTACCGCACGCTCTCTGAATTCGATATCGCCGACGAAGACTGGGAAGACCACATCATCGAGGAACCGATCTAATGTTTTTTGCCTCTGACAATACGAGCCCCGTTCATCCCAAAGTGATGGAAGCCCTGACGGTTGCCAACACAGGCTATGTGTCGTCATATGGCAGCGACCCGATCATGGAGACGGTTCGTCAAAAAATCCGTGATCTGTTTGAGGCTCCCGAGGCCGCCGTATACCTTGTCGCAACGGGATCTGCCGCCAATGCACTGGGCCTCGCCCTGATCACCGAACCGTGGCAGAGCGTATTCTGCCATCGCAGCTCCCACATCGAAGAAGACGAATGCGGCGCGCCAGAGTTTTACATTGGAGGCGGCAAACTCTGCCTTGTTGAGGGCAAAGACGCTAAGATGTCGCCTGAGGCTCTTCGCAACGCGATCGAATTCACAGGCCGTGGTGGGGTTCACAACCTCCAACGGGGTGTCGTGTCGATTACCAACGTCACTGAGAAGGGCGCGGTCTATTCCGTTGCTGAGGTCGCAGAGCTGACCGCAGTCGCAGGAGATTACGGCTTACCCTGCCACATGGACGGCGCACGTTTCGCCAACGCCATCGTCGCAAGCGGCGCCACCCCCGCAGAAATGACGTGGAAAGCGGGCATTGATATCCTATCGTTCGGCGGCACCAAGAACGGCCTCATGGGTGTCGAAGCGGTCGTGATCTTTGATCCAAAACTTGCATGGGAATTTGAACTGCGCCGCAAGCGCGGCGGTCACCTGTTTTCCAAGCACCGCTATCTGTCCGCCCAGATGGATGCCTATCTGACCGACGATCTGTGGCGCGACCTCGCGACCCATGCGAACGCAATGGGACAATTACTGTCCGCTGGCATCCAAAAGATCAACGGCGCGACGCTCTTGCACCCGACTGATGCGAACATGGTGTTTGCGGGTTTCCCGCGCGGCGCGCATCAAAAGGCATTTGCCGCTGGGGCCAATTACTATTTCTGGCCGTTCAACCAGAACCTTGAAGGCCCCGCCGACGAAACCCTAACTGCGCGATTGGTTGCCAGCTGGTCGACGACAGAGCAGGATATTGAGGCGTTCCTCAACGCCCTCAACTAAGAAATCCTGCGGCAAAAGCGTATTAAGGCATCGTAAAACTTTGCCTTAACGGTTCCGTGTGCTACGCGGTCCCTGCGTCACGATTCCGTCACACACGGACAACAGCCTGGGACTCTGCCACATGCCGTCGATCACTGAACCGAAACTGATTTCGGGGAACGCCAACAAACCGCTCGCTCAATCCATTGCCCGTCGCATGTCGATGCACCGTGGCATGAATGTTAACCTTGTTGATGCTCGTGTAGAGCGTTTCAACGACGGCGAAATCTTTGTCGAAGTTTTCGAAAACGTCCGTGGCGAAGATATGTTCGTCATTCAGCCGACGTCGAACCCTGCCAACGACAACCTGATGGAACTGCTGATCATCACCGACGCGCTGAAGCGTTCGTCGGCTGGTCGTATCACCGCAGTGATCCCCTACTTCGGTTACGCTCGTCAGGACCGCCGCACCAAGGCACGCACGCCGATCAGCGCGAAACTGGTTGCGAACCTTATCGCCGAAGCGGGCGTTGACCGCGTTCTGACCATGGACCTGCACGCAACGCAGATCCAAGGTTTCTTTGATATGCCGGTAGACAACCTCTACGCTGCACCAATCTTTGCGCTGGACATCAAACACCACTTCAAAGGCGACATGGACGACATCATGGTCGTTTCGCCTGACGTTGGTGGTGTCGCTCGCGCACGTGAACTTGCCAAACGCATCAACGCTCCGCTGTCGATCGTCGACAAACGCCGCGAGAAAGCTGGTGAAGTCGCTGAGATGACCGTCATCGGTAACGTCGAAGGCAAAAAATGTATCATCGTGGACGACCTTTGCGACACCGCAGGCACGCTCTGCAAAGCCGCTGAACACCTGATGGAAGCAGGCGCCTCCGAAGTGCACGCTTACATCTCGCACGGTGTGATGTCTGGCCCAGCAGTTGAGCGCGTTACCAACTCGGTCATGAAATCGCTGGTGATCACCGATACCATCCAGCCGTCTGACGCGATCCTGAACGCCTCAAATATTCGCGTCGTTCCAACCGCGCCGATGTTTGCTCAAGCGATCCTGAACACGTGGAACGGCACCTCCGTGTCGTCACTGTTCGAAGACCAGACCCTAATCCCGATCTACGAAGGCCTCTACAACGCCAACTAATCTGGATCGAACCTCGAGAAACACGAAACCCCCGAACGGAAACGTCGGGGGTTTTTCTTTGGTCACTGACAAATGAGTTAGACAACGTCCCAGTCATCGTCATGTGGCACCTCACCAATCGACTGCCACGCAACACGGACGCGAGCGATTTTCGTATCGCCCCATGTCTGAAACACAATAGGGAAACCTGTTTCGGTGATGTCCTCAGCCTGCACATCGGTGCGGCAATTGGTGGTGTTCGAAATATCGACCATCGACAACCAGCACTGAACCATCGGCAACGAACGATACGGCGACGAAAAGGTAACAGCCCGCCGCAAACTACGGTGACCATCACCCGACCACATTGGACCGTCGGTTTCAAAGTCCGAGAACAAGACAACCTCGCCTTGATCCACACCAATAAGATGATTTTGAAGCTTCTTCATTACCCGTTACGCTATAAGTCCAAAAATACGTAGACCAGAGAAATTCGTCAAAAACGAGGTTTTCATATGAAAATAGGCCCCCAAGGGGGCCTATTTCGAAGCTTAATTCGTATAGGTCAGGATTATTCCTGATACGACAGACCCATGTGGGTACCAACGGCGACCATGTCCGCCAGAAGGTGAGCCGCATCATCAACCGGACCCGGTTCGTTCTTGAAGTTCGCAAGAGCCTTCTCGTGAGCAGCGCGGTATTCCGCAACCATCTCAGCGAAGATCTCTTGGGTCACTTCTGCGGTGGGCAGGGCGCGTTCAGCAAGAACCGAAACACTCTCTGCACCGATTTCGGCAAAGCCGCCGGAAACGACATATTCGTCGCTGCCGCCCGCATGAACGACCCGCAGGATACCTGGACGCAGGGTGGTGATGGTCGGTGCGTGACCTGCCATCGCCGTCATTGCGCCTTCAGCAGCCGGGATCTGGACCTCGGTGGCCTGAACAGAAGCGAGCTTCCGTTCAGGGGATACGAGATCAAATTGGAGCGTGTCAGCCATTATGCCTCTCCTTAGGCAGCTTCAGCTGCCAGTTTTTCGGCCTTTGCCAGAACTTCGCCGATACCGCCTACCATGTAGAAGGCAGCTTCCGGCAGGTGATCGTATTCACCGGCCACAACTGCTTTGAACGACGAGATGGTGTCTTCCAGCGGAACCTGAACACCGTCCGAACCAGTGAACACTTTCGCAACGTCGAACGGCTGCGAGAGGAAACGCTGGATCTTACGTGCGCGCGAAACGGTCAGTTTGTCTTCTTCCGACAGTTCGTCCATGCCGAGGATGGCGATGATGTCCTGCAGCGACTTGTAGCGCTGGAGGATGTTCTGGACGTCGCGAGCAACCTGATAGTGCTCTTCACCAACGATCTGCGGGTCAAGGATACGCGACGACGAGTCGAGCGGGTCAACTGCCGGGTAGATACCAAGTTCCGAGATTGCGCGGTTAAGAACGGTGGTTGCGTCCAAGTGAGCAAAGGTCGTTGCCGGTGCGGGGTCGGTAAGGTCGTCCGCAGGTACGTACACAGCCTGGATCGATGTAATCGAGCCGTTCTTGGTCGAGGTAATGCGTTCCTGCATCGCGCCCATGTCGGTTGCCAGTGTTGGCTGGTAGCCCACAGCGGACGGGATACGACCCAGAAGTGCCGAAACTTCGGAACCAGCCTGAGTGAAGCGGAAGATGTTGTCCACGAAGAACAGAACGTCGGTACCCGAAGCGTCACGGAACTGTTCCGCAAGGGTCAGACCGGTCAGTGCAACGCGTGCACGCGCTCCCGGAGGCTCGTTCATCTGACCGTACACGAGAGCCACCTGCGACTCTTCGAGGTTGTCAGGCTTAATAACGTTGGATTCGATCATCTCGTGGTAAAGGTCGTTACCTTCACGGGTACGTTCACCAACACCAGCGAACACGGAGTAGCCCGAGTGCACTTTTGCGATGTTGTTGATGAGTTCCATGATGAGAACGGTTTTACCGACGCCCGCACCGCCGAACAGACCAATCTTACCACCTTTGGAGTAAGGTGCGAGAAGGTCGATAACCTTGATGCCGGTTACGAGGATTTCGGTTTCAGTCGACTGGTCGCTGAATTCCGGTGCCTCAGCGTGGATCGGACGGGTTTCCGTCGCGTTCACTGGGCCCTTTTCGTCAACGGGTTCGCCAACAACGTTCAGAATACGACCGAGGGTCGCGGTACCAACCGGAACCGAGATCGGTGCGCCGGTGTCGACCACTGCCTGACCACGAACGAGACCTTCGGTCGCGTCCATAGCGATGGTGCGTACGGTGTTTTCGCCAAGGTGCTGGGCCACTTCAAGAACCAGCTTCTTGCCATTGTTTTCGGTGTCGAGTGCGTTGAGGATCGCCGGCAGGGCATCTTCGAACTGCACGTCCACAACGGCGCCAATCACCTGCGTGATTTTGCCTTTTGCGTTTGCCATGTTTCGTTACTCCGGTTCTTAGAGCGCTTCCGCGCCCGAGATAATTTCGATCAGTTCGTTGGTGATGACGGCCTGACGCGAACGGTTGAATTCGATGGTCAAGCGGTCGATCATATCGCCCGCGTTGCGAGTTGCGTTGTCCATCGCGCTCATCCGCGCACCCTGTTCGGATGCAGCGTTTTCTAGCAGAGCCGCAAAGACCGCCGTCGACACGCTGGCAGGCAGCAGGTCTTCGAGGATTGCTTCTTCGCTAGGTTCGTAGTCGTAGTCAGCCACAGCACCGTCGGTTGCTTCAAACTTTGCTGGGATTACCTGTTGCGCAGTCGGGATCTGAGCGATCACAGACTGGAATTGCGCAAAGAAGATCGTCGCAACGTCGAATTCACCGGCTTCGAACCGCTTCAGAAGGTCTTTGCCGATGGATTGTGCAGTCGCATAGTCCATACGCTTTACAGCGGAGAGATCTACGTGATCCACAATCAGCTCG
Organism: Aestuarium sp.; assembly: GCF_023253315.1. Classification (NCBI taxonomy): domain Bacteria; kingdom Pseudomonadati; phylum Pseudomonadota; class Alphaproteobacteria; order Rhodobacterales; family Paracoccaceae; genus Aestuarium; species Aestuarium sp. The sequence goes on along the minus strand of NZ_JALRGW010000008.1, from coordinate 18,196 downwards.
CCCATATCACGGCGAAGCTGTTCACGGCCCTTCTTGCCCACTGTCAGGATTTTGACCGTCTTGCCTTGGGCTTGAAGGTCGCGAACAGCCTGACGGGCTTTCTTCACGATCGAAGAGTTGAAACCGCCGCAGAGGCCACGTTCAGCAGTCATGACCACAAGCATGTGGACTTGATCGCTGCCCGTACCACGAAGCAGCAGCGGCGCAGTATCCGAACCACCAGCCGAAGCAGCAAGCGCGGACACTACAGCGTTAAAACGCTCAGTGTACGGGCGAGCCGATTCAGCAGCGTCCTGGGCACGGCGGAGCTTTGCCGCCGCGACCATCTGCATCGCCTTTGTGATCTTGCGGGTCGATTTGACCGACGCGATCCTGTTTTTTAGGTCCTTAAGACTTGGCACTGCCTTGTCTCCTTATCCGGTGATCAGGCGAAGTCTGCGGCGAATTCGTCCAGCGCAGCCTTCAGCTTGTCAGCATCAGCGCCTTTGATCTTCGGGTCGTCGTTCGCGATCCAGTCCAAGATGTCCTTACGCTTGGTGCGCAGGAATGCGAGGAGCGCAGCTTCGTAGCGGCCAACTTCTTTTACGTCGACTTTGTCGAGGTAACCGTTGGTGCCTGCGAAGATGATGCAAACGATTTCCGCGTTGGTCAGCGGCGAGTACTGCGGCTGTTTCATCAGCTCGGTCAGACGCGCACCACGGTTCAGAAGACGCTGGGTTGCAGCATCAAGGTCGGAACCGAACTGAGCGAATGCTGCCATCTCGCGGTACTGAGCGAGCGACAGTTTAACCGGACCAGCAACAGACGACATTGCTTTGGTCTGAGCGGACGAACCAACGCGCGAAACCGACAGACCGGTGTTCACAGCTGGGCGGATACCCTGGTAGAACAGTTCGGTTTCGAGGAAGATCTGACCGTCGGTGATCGAGATCACGTTGGTCGGAATAAACGCCGAAACGTCGCCGCCCTGGGTTTCAATGATCGGCAGCGCGGTGAGCGAGCCCGAACCATTGTCTTCGTTCAGCTTTGCCGAACGTTCCAGCAGACGCGAGTGGAGATAGAAAACGTCGCCCGGGTAAGCTTCACGGCCCGGCGGACGGCGGAGCAGAAGCGACATCTGACGATACGAAACAGCCTGCTTCGAAAGGTCATCGTAGATGATCAGTGCGTGGCGGCCGTTGTCACGGAAGTGCTCTGCCATTGCGGTTGCCGCGTAGGGAGCAAGGAACTGCATCGGTGCCGGATCGGACGCGGTTGCAGCAACAACGATGGAGTATTCCATCGCGCCGTTTTCTTCGAGCTTACGAACGAGCTGAGCAACAGTCGAACGCTTCTGACCAACTGCAACGTAGATGCAGTACAGTTTCTTGGACTCGTCGTCCCCAGCAGCTTCGTTGTAGGACTTCTGGTTCAGAATAGCGTCCAGAGCCACAGCGGTTTTACCAGTCTGACGGTCGCCAATGATAAGCTCACGCTGGCCACGGCCAATCGGGATCATCGCGTCAACCGATTTCAGGCCGGTTGCCATCGGTTCGTGAACCGATTTACGGGGAATGATGCCTGGTGCTTTAACGTCAGCAACCAAACGCTTGGAAGCGTTGATCGGACCTTTGCCGTCGATCGGGTTACCCAGACCGTCAACAACACGACCCAGCAGTTCATCACCAGCCGGAACGTCCACGATCGAGTTGGTGCGCTTAACAGTGTCACCTTCTTTAATGTCGCGGTCAGAACCGAAGATAACAACACCAACGTTGTCTGCTTCGAGGTTCAGAGCCATCCCGCGGATACCGCCCGGGAATTCGACCATTTCACCAGCCTGAACATTGTCCAGACCGTATACGCGAGCGATACCGTCACCGACCGAGAGCACACGGCCGATTTCGGCCACTTCGGCATCTTGGCCAAAGTTTTTGATCTGGTCCTTCAGGATCGCAGAAATTTCTGCAGCTTGGATCGCCATTATCCGACCTCTTTCATGGTGTTCTGGAGAGCGCTGAGCTTGGAGCGGATCGACGTGTCGATCATCTTCGAGCCCACCTTAACAACAAGACCGCCAACGAGGGACTCGTCCACGGCCGCATTAATTTTCACAGTTTTACCGATATTGGCAGAGAGTGTCTTTGCCAGTTTATCGGACTGAGTTTTGGTCAGCGCCTTCGCGCTGATAACCTCGGCGGTTACTTCGCCTTTCTCTTCGGCCAACAGGTCGCGCAGCGCGTTCAGAACGAACGGCAGAACGAACAGACGACGCTTTTGCGCCAGCAGGCCGAGAGTGTTGGTTACGATTTCCGACAGGCCCATCTTTTTAGCGAGCGCTGCGATAGCAGTCGCTTGCTCTTCGCGGGAGTAAACCGGCGAAGAAATCAGAGCGCGCAAATCAGAGCTACCTTCGAGTGCAGCCGTCAGTGCGTCAATGTCGGATTCAAGAGCAGCAAGACCTTTACCTTCTTTGGCAAGGTCAAAAGCAGCAGATGCATAGCGCGAAGCGATGCCGGTTGAGATCGAAGCTGGTTCGGACACGTCCACCCTTCCGATAGTTTTGGCCCTCACATCATACCGGGATGGTCTGAAGTTTAGGCAGCTTGAACCGCCCTCGTCGAAGCGGGGGCGCCAAAATCACGGGGGATGTAGCAGACAGGTATGACTGTCGCAACCGCCTAGACGCACTCAAAATCGATTGTTTGCGCCAATACTCTGAAAGAACAGCGTCGCAAGGTGACAGGTGCGACCATTCGCGCAACCTTTCTCGTCAAAAATCTGTACGCGACGGTATACCGAAGTCCGATTTGAGCCGAGAATCGAATCTCTTTTTCGTGATCGTCAGGTCGGACGGCTATTTGATAGCCCCGCTTCGGGCACAGGCCGCCCTACCCCTTCGAGGATTTTAAGCGGGCGTTTCACCGCCTCCCCCAGACCCGGTCGACGGGGGGCAGACACCTGCTTGGACACTTCGACAATCAACACACCACCAGAAGCGATGAACGGTAATTTATGCCCCAGATCTTCGAGGACATTCGCCAGCTTACGCCATATCCGCTTTTTCGAGGGCGGCTGATAAAGAACCGACGACGTGCGTTCGACAACGAAGTTGTGCTGTCTGAGCTGGGCCTCAAGCTGGCTCAGCGAATAGGGACGCCCATAACCGAACGGCGTTTGATCCGATCGCGACCAGAGCCCCGCACGGTTGGGCACGACAAAAACAGCACGCCCTCCGGGTCCAAGAACACGCCAACATTCCTCCAAAACAGCCGTTGGCTTCTCTGACGTCTCCAGTCCATGCATCAAAACAAGCTTATCAACGACGCCATTTTCGAACGGCCACATCATTTCCTCACATAGGACACTGACGTTCGGCTGTCCCGCAGGCCAAGGCATAACGCCCTGCGGCCCCGGCATCAGCGCCACAACCCGACGCGCATCTTCTAGGTAGGGACGCAACAACGGCGCAGCAAAGCCAAAGCCCGCAACGGTTTGACCTTTCGCCTCGGGCCACATCGCAGTCAATTCACCACGGATTACCTTTTGTGCGGCCCGCCCCAAGGCGCTGCGATAATAGAAATTGCGCAGATCAATTACGTCGAGATGCATTGCGGTCGGTGGCCTTTGGGCTAGTCTCTTTATCAAAGCTTAACCGAAGATCGTGACAATGCCATGCCCCTTGAACTCATTACCTTGCCCTGTTTGACAGATAACTATGCCTATCTGGTCCGAAACACTGAGACGAATGAGGTCGCACTGATCGACGCACCAGAGGCTGGACCGATTGTGTCCTGCCTCGATGCACATGGCCTGACGCTCAGCACCATACTGCTAACCCACCACCATTGGGACCATGTGGACGGTGTTCCTGATCTTGTCGCGCGGTATAATCCGAAAATTATCGGCGCCGCCGCCGATGAAGCGCGTTTGCCGAGACTCGACCAATCTGTGGTGGATGGTCAGACGATCACCATTTGCGGCGAACCTTGCGAGGTGATCGACGTCTATGGCCACACCATAGGACACGTGGCGTTCTATTTCCCCCTGAGTGGCTATTTGTTCAGCGCTGATAGCCTGATGGCATTCGGCTGTGGTCGCTTGTTTGAGGGAACGCCTGCACAAATGTGGGACAGCATGCAGCGCCTCCGCGCCCTGCCCGACGATACTCTCGTCTGTTCGGGCCATGAATACACGGCATCGAATGCCAAATTCGTGGCGACCATTGATCCGAACACCCCAGCCGTTCAGGCCCGCATACAATCCACAACCGAGGCCCGCGCGAAAAACGAAGCAACCGTTCCATCGCTCCTCAGCTTAGAAAAAGCGACCAACCCGTATTTGCGCGCAGACCATCCAGACCTCAAAGCCGCACTCGGCATGGAAGGTGCAACGGACCTCGACGTATTCACCGAAATTCGCCGCCGAAAGGATAATTTCTGATAGTTTGGTGCAAAAACATTCCGCGCTGACGCGCCGTTACAGGGCGATGACGCGAAATGTGAAGCGAATATGAAAGAAAGTCCTTGAAGGTTGGGCAAGAAAACCAAACTTTAAAGGTATGAGGCCACAGTCGAACGGAACGTGTTCCGCGAGACACCGAAAGAAAGGAGCACTCATCGTGCCATCTTTTTCGACCACACTTGAGCAGTCCATCCATGCGGCGCTGGCTTTGGCCAATTCGCGTCGCCACGAACTCGCTACACTCGAACATCTTTTGCTGGCCCTGATCGATGAACCCGACGCCGCACGCGTCATGAAAGCGTGCTCTGTCGATCTCGATGAGCTGCGCAAAAACCTCGAAGAATATATCGACGATGATCTGTCGACTTTGATCACCGAAGTCGACGGGTCCGAAGCCGTGCCCACCGCTGCCTTCCAGCGTGTGATCCAGCGCGCCGCGATCCACGTCCAGTCGTCGGGTCGCACAGAAGTCACAGGTGCGAACGTCCTCGTCGCGATCTTTGCGGAACGCGAATCCAATGCGGCCTATTTCCTCCAAGATCAGGAAATGACCCGCTATGACGCGGTCAATTTTATCGCGCACGGTGTTGCCAAAGACCCCGCCTTTGGCGAGGCGCGTCCGATCATGGGCGCTGACGATGACGAAGATCGCACAACGGAGACAGCGACCGAGACAGCCGAAGCGAAAGACTCCGCTCTTGCCAAATACTGCGTGGACCTGAACGCGAAATCCGCGAAGGGGGACGTTGATCCGCTGATCGGTCGCGATCACGAGGTTGAACGCTGCATTCAGGTGCTGTGCCGCCGCCGTAAAAACAACCCGCTTCTCGTTGGTGATCCGGGCGTTGGTAAAACCGCTATCGCCGAAGGCCTTGCCCGCAAGATCGTAAACGGCGAAGTGCCCGAGGTTCTGTCTGAAACGACAATTTACAGCCTCGATATGGGCGCCCTTCTTGCTGGCACCCGTTACCGCGGTGATTTCGAAGAGCGTCTCAAGGCCGTTGTGTCCGAACTTGAAGACCACGACGATGCCGTTCTGTTCATCGACGAAATCCACACCGTGATCGGTGCGGGTGCGACCTCTGGCGGTGCGATGGATGCGTCTAACTTGCTGAAACCTGCACTGCAGGGCGGCAAGCTGCGCTGCATGGGGTCGACCACCTACAAAGAGTTCCGCCAACATTTCGAGAAAGACCGCGCACTTGCCCGTCGTTTCCAGAAAATCGACGTGAACGAGCCTTCGGTCGAGGACTCGGTGAAAATCCTGCAGGGCCTGAAGCCCTACTTCGAAGATCACCACCAAATCCGCTACACCCACGATGCGATCAAATCCGCCGTGGAACTGTCGGCCCGTTATATCAACGACCGCAAACTGCCCGATAAGGCGATCGACGTGATCGACGAAGCGGGTGCCGCTCAGCATCTGGTCGCTGAATCCAAGCGCCGCAAAACCATCGGCGTAAAAGAAATCGAAGCGGTCGTCGCAAAAATCGCGCGTATCCCGCCGAAGAACGTCAGCAAAGACGATGCAGAGACGCTCAAGGATCTGGAAAAATCGCTCAAGCGCGTTGTGTTCGGTCAAAACCTCGCAATCGAAGCGCTGTCCTCAGCGATCAAACTGGCGCGTGCGGGTCTTCGTGAACCTGAAAAGCCCATCGGGAACTACCTCTTCGCGGGCCCGACTGGTGTTGGTAAAACCGAGGTTGCGAAACAGCTTGCCGATACGCTCGGCGTCGAACTCATCCGTTTCGACATGTCCGAGTATATGGAGAAGCATGCCGTATCGCGTCTGATTGGTGCCCCTCCGGGTTATGTTGGGTTTGATCAGGGCGGCATGCTGACCGATAGCATCGACCAGAACCCGCACTGCGTGCTGCTTCTCGACGAAATCGAAAAAGCGCACCCAGACGTTTACAACATCCTGCTGCAAGTGATGGACCACGGGAAACTGACCGACCACAACGGTCGGACGACAGATTTCCGCAACGTGATCCTGATCATGACCTCGAACGCGGGTGCGGCAGAGCAAGCGAAAGAAGCAATCGGCTTTGGTCGTGATCGTCGCGAAGGCGAAGATACCGCCGCCATCGAACGCACCTTCACGCCTGAATTCCGCAACCGTCTAGACGCGGTGATCCCATTCCAGCCGCTGCCGAAAGAGGTCATCCTGCAGGTCGTCGAAAAGTTCGTTCTACAACTCGAAGCGCAGCTGATGGACCGCAACGTCCACATCGAACTCACGCCAGCAGCCGCCGCTTGGCTCGGCGACAAAGGCTACGATGCGAAAATGGGTGCACGTCCGCTGGGCCGTGTCATTCAGGAACACATCAAAAAACCGCTGGCCGAGGAATTGCTGTTCGGCAAACTCACCAAAGGCGGTGTGGTTCGTGTCTTGGTCAAAGACGACAAACTCGAACTGGAAGTCGAGCCACCACAGCAAGGTCGCCTGACAGGAAACAAACCTCCGCTCTTGACCGCAGATTGATGCGTGCGGGGGCACTCATACTAATCACTCTCGCCGCACCAGCCGCGGCGAGAGACCCGCTTTTCGGGCTACCGATTGACTGCAATCTCTCGGACACCTGTTACATCCAACAATTCGTCGACCATGACCCGTCTGCGGGCGTGACCGACTTTGCCTGTGGTTCGCTTACTTATGACGGCCACAAGGGCACAGACTTCGCTCTACCCTCGCTCGCCATGCAAGCCGAAGGCGTCGACGTGATCGCAGCGGCCCCTGGAACGGTGCGCGGTGTTCGCAATGACATGGTCGATATACTGCAAGGGCATGCCGGTGCGCCCGATGTATCCTCTAAGGAATGCGGCAACGGTGTCGTGATCGACCACGGCAACGGGTGGGAAACCCAATACTGCCACATGGCCCAAGGGTCCGTCACTGTGAGATCAGGTGATCAGGTGGCTATGGGTCAGGTTCTCGGCCAAGTCGGACTATCGGGCCAAACCCAATTTCCGCACGTCCACCTATCTGTGCGCCACAATGGAGAGGTCGTAGACCCCTTCGATCCGAACGATGAGGCCACCTGCGGACCGTCAGACACCACACTCTGGATTGACGAACCGCCAACACCCGCAGGCGGATTGATAAGCACGGGGTTCGCCCCGAACGTCCCCGACTATGCAGATATCAAAGCGGGCACCGCAGGCGAGGTAGAGCTAAATCAATCTGACAATATCGTCCTCTGGGGGTTCTCGTTCGGTGTGCAATCCGGTGACAAAATGACCTTTGAAATCATTGGCCCCTCTGGCCCCATCTTCGAGCACGTCGAAGCACTGACCCGCGATCAAGCGATGGTCTTTCGTGCCAGCGGGAAACGCGCGCCCGCGTCAGGTTGGGACACAGGCGACTACGCAGGGATGGTCACCTTGCAGCGTGACGGAACCGAGTTAGACCGCCAAGTGATCAACGTCACCGTTCGGTGAGCTTCAATTCGATCCGACGGTTCTGCGCTCGTGCTGCATCGCTGTCTTCGGTGTTCATAGGCTGATATTCACCAAAACCGTTGGCCGACAAATGGGTCGGATCGATGCCTTGGCTTTCCGACATGAACCGCACCACGGACAATGCCCGTGCTTGGGACAGTTCCCAGTTGTCACGGAATTCGCCCAAGCCCGACAGAGGTATATTATCGGTGTGCCCATCGACGCGAATGATCCAATCGATGTTATCGGGAATATTATCAGATACTTGCCGCAAAAGGGTTGCGACCTTAGCAACCTCGGCCTGACCCAAAGGCGAAAGCGTCGCGCTGCCCGGAGGGAACAGAACCTCAGAGGCAAAGACGAAACGGTCGCCCTCAATACGAACGCCATCTTGATCGGCCAGCACTTGACGCATCTGACCAAAGAATTCCGACCGATAGTTGGCCAGTTCTTTTGTCTCTGCCTCTAAGCGTGCCCGTTCGGCCTCTTCCAACTCCAAACGACGCGCATTTTCCGCAGCGGCACGGGCAAGCGCCTGATTGAGCCGCCCAGAAAGGTTCGTAATCTGGACCTGCGCCTCGGTATCCGCCTGCTCTGCCAAATCCAGCAGGCCTTGCAGGTGGGCAACTTGGCTGCGTAATTCGGCAACATTGGCATTCAGAGCCGCAACCTGACGCTGGCTTTCGGCTGAGAGCGCCTCTTCCTCGGTCAAACGTTGCTGGGCAACGGCCAGAAGCGCCGCCTGACGCTCTGCTTCGGTCAATTGCTCAGTCTGTTGAGCCGCCAAATCATCCCGCGCGGCCTCTGCTGCGGCCAAGAGCGTGAGAGTGTCCTCAGCCTCTTTGCGCTGCTGTTCGAGGGCTAGTGTCATCGCTGTAATTTCGGCGTCTGCATCTGCGAGGCGCGCACGCAATGCTTCCAAAGCGGCGGCATCAGCCAACCGCGCAGCTTCCAACTCTGACACTTGCGCTTGACGTGCAGCGCCGCCAGTTTCCAACTCGGCAATTGTCGCCGCGTCCTGATCTCTCTTCGCCTCAAGGTCCGCGATCAGTGCTTCGAGCGCTTCACGACGGGCGGCCGCAAGACGGGCACTCTCGGCGGCATCGTCAATTTCCGAACGCGCTGTGGCGAGGGCTAGGTTCAGCGCCTCAGCCTCGGACATCAAACGTGCCTGTTTGGTTTCCAGCCCCGCGACCTGATCCCGCAAATCCGTACGATCCGCCAGCAAACCCGCGATCTGAGCCTCAAATCCAGTGATCCGACTTTGCGCATCAACGAGTTCGGCCGTGACCCGGTCCCGTTCTGCCGTCAGGGACGCGATCAAGGCTGCTTGGGCCTGACGTTCGTCTTGGGCCTGCGACAGGTCCGTGGTCAACTGCCCGACCTGACTGGCCAGCTGCGACGACCGCGATTGTTCAAGGCCCAGCGCATCGGTCAAAGATGCAATCTCTGACGAAAGCTCCTCGAGCCGCGTTTCCTGTCCCGTGATCTTTTCCCGCAGCACAAACTGGATCACCATAAAAATGGTGATCACAAACATCAGGACCAATAAAAGCCCCGTCATCGCATCCACAAACCCCGGCCAGATCGAGGCGTTGAAACGGTTGGTGCTGCGACGACTGATCGCCATTAGCTATGCCCTGTGCCCGTTGGGCGTTTTGTGGCGCGGAGCATGCGGGTGATGTTCGCGAGATCGCCGCGCAGTTCGCCTACTGTTTCTTGACGGCCCGACGACAGTTCTTCGAGGATTTTCAGAAGCTGAACATCGATCGACCGCAACCGCATTCGGCTTTCGGCATCAATTCCGTCAACGCCGCTGTCCTGAAGTTTCTGGGCAAGCCGCATCTGAGCCTCAGCCGCCTCTTGCAATGCAGGTCGCACATCGGTCGCGTCAATTTTCTGGGACAGCCCCACAACGGCTTCGGTCAGGCGCACCAGATAAGCATCGGTTTGGCCACGGCCTGCTTCTGCCTGTTCAAAAAGCGCGCGCAGGGTGTCGATCTGATCTGCCATCTGGTCGAGCACGCCACCGTAGGGGTTCCCCTCCATCGCGGGACCTTCATCCCCGCTCGAAAATCCGAGACGGGTGATTGAGGACATCCATTCTTCGAGGTCGCGGTAAAAACGGTTTTGGCCATGTCCTGCAAAAAGCTCCAGCAGACCAACAATCAGCGAGCCCGCCAAACCGAGGAGCGAGGACGAAAACGCTGTGCCCATGCCGCCCAGCTGCGCCTCAAGGCCCGTTTGCAGTTTGGCAAAGATATCGCCCGCCGCACCGTCATCGGCATTCAACGACCGAATGGTTTCAACCAGCGCAGGAACCGTCGTGGCTAGACCATAGAAGGTCCCCAGAAGGCCGAGGAAAATCAGCGTATTGCCCAGATACTTCGTGATCTCGCGGTCTTCGTCGATGCGGCTGGCAACGGAGTCCAAGATCGACCGTGCAGACGAACTGGACAGCTGCATCCGCGCACCACGTGACCGCAGCAATGTCGCCAAAGGTGCAAGAAGCGCAGGCGCGCCTTGAACCTGCTGATCCCGAGCAAAGCGTTTGATCCACCCAACGGACGATACGAGCTGAACGACCTGCCCAAAGCACGACAAAACGCCCAAGATGAAAACAGCGCCGATCAGCCCGTTCAAATACGGGTTTGACCAAAAGATCGACAGCAACGTGGACAGTGCCACATAGACGCCAGCGCCAATCAGCCCCAATGCGATCAACATCATGGTGATCTGTCGCGTCGGTTGCGAAAAATACGGCTCGGCCTCGGGTTCCCTGATGTCCGCCACGGGTTGGGTTCCTCGCGTTAGTTTGTTGAGGGAACCATAAGGCCCTGAGACTGAATTCCCAAATGAAATATACGGGATCAGTCTGCGATAATCGCCTTAACGCGCCCCACAAGCCACGCCATTTCATCATCGCAAATGCCCATCTGGGTCAGATGCGCCGCCGTGTTGAAAAGATACTCGGTATTTGGTCCGCGCCCACCGACCGCACGCCCGATCATTTGCGCCTGCGTTTCGAGCGGCAGGTGACAGTATTGTTCGTGATCTGGGTCGATAATGTAGGTCACCGCCTCAACCATCCGCCCGTCATGGAGCGTGATCGGCAGCACCGCCTCGAGATAGGCCGACGACACCAATTCACGTTCGCGCAGCGCGGTGATCACGGCCTCGCGGTCCGCATCGGCAACCCGAAACGCAACACCCGTGCAGCCAGCGCCATCCTGACGGTCCAATGCCAGAACGAGTCCCGGGTCGTCCACGGTGCCGCGATGGTGAATGGACAGCATACAAAACGACCGATGGTAACCCTCAAGCCGCGCCTGAATGGCCTCCTCGGGTTCGAAACCGGGGTTCCACAAGAGCGATCCGTAGCCAAAGACCCAAAGCGGGGAATGTTCTTTTCCTGTCATGATCCCATGGTTAAACACGAAACCAGTTCGGGTAAAAGGGGGCGTCATGCGGATCAAAGGTTGGGCGATTACAGGCGTCATGGTTTACGGGCTCTATTGGGCCGCTGGATCGTTTGGTTTGCAGTCGCTGGTGCAGTCGGCCATTCAGGCAGACACCTCGTCAAAGGCTCAGGACGTGGCGCTACAGTTGTCGCCACTGCGGTTTACCACCCGCGTGGATGGCTACGAGAGCCAAATCGATGTTTTGACCAGGCTCGTCGCCGCGTCCGCAGAGGTGAGCATTCCCACATACGCCCCTAACCGCACCCGCATCGAGATGCTCGGGCCCGTTCAAATCATGGGCCCTACATGGACTATCAAGGTTTCCGCTGACAATCTGTCAGTTGGGGGATCAGTTCAGATCACACGAAATGGCGACCTTGGACGATTTGACCTCAGTGGATCGAATGTTGTCATTGAGGAACCCGATACCAAGGCAGCCACCATAGAGGTCCACCTCATTCCGTCAGACAAAGGTGTCTACGATCTCGACCTATCGATGACGGACGTCACTCTGATGGCTGAGGTAACGAAGTCCATCGACCCGACGCACCAACTGCCCGAGATGGTCAGCCTATTCAGCGTCAACGGGGCCGTCAAATTCAACCCCGCCCCTGCCCTGTTCGCGACCTCTGACCCGATGATCGCAGGCATGGACTTTGCGCCGCTCAAACTCATATGGGGTGACATTGATCTGACCATCGACGGGCTCATCGACATTTTGCCTGACGGCACGCCAAGCGGTCAGTTGGACGTGACCCTAAAAGGCTGGGAAACCGTTCTTCGGATGCTCGCTGCGAACGGAGCGATCAAACCTGCCAACTTGATGGGGTATCAGGCGATGGCATCGGGTCTTGCGAGCGACGATGGCAGCATCACACTTCCCCTGATCTTTGCGGATGGGCAAATGCGCCTTGCCGCGTTCCCGCTTGGCCCCGCGCCAAAGCTACGCTAACTCAATCGGCTTTGGTTGGTTTGCGGCCAAAGTCGGGGGCGTCGGTGTCCTGACCCGCCTCAATGATGCTGCGACGGATCGCGCGAGTGCGGGTGAAATAATCAAACAGCAGATCACCATCACCCTGACGGATCGCACGCTGAAGGACAAACAGTTCTTCGGTGAAACGCCCCAGAATTTCCAAGGTCGCGTCTTTGTTCGTTAGGAATACATCGCGCCACATCGTCGGGTCAGAGGCCGCAATACGAGTGAAGTCACGAAAGCCCGCGGCAGAGAACTTGATCACCTCTTGATCGGTGACGCGACGCAGATCATCGGCAACGCCAACCATCGTGTAGGCGATCAAGTGGGGGGTGTGAGACACCACAGCGCAGACCAGATCGTGGTGATCAGGGTCCATGATTTCGATGTTCGCGCCGATCCCCTTCCAGAAATCGCACAACCGATCCAGTTCACCCTGATCGACAGTCTCGGGGGGCACGACGAGGCACCAACGGTTATCGAACAGCGTTGCAAAACCTGACCGAGGGCCAGAATGTTCGGTCCCCGCCATTGGGTGACAGCCGATGAAATGCGCATGTTCGGGCAAATGCGGCACAACGGCGTCGAACACGGATTTCTTCACCGATCCCACATCCGTTACCATCACACCCTGTTTCAAGTGCGGAGCAATCGCCGCCATCACAGGACCCATCGCACCGATCGGCACCGCCAACACAACCAGATCAGCGTCTTTGACAGCCTCTTCGGCAGTATCAACAACGCGGTCGACCAGATTAATCTCGCGTGCGATGTCACGCGTTTCGGCAGAGCGTGCATAGCCCACGATTTCATTCGCGAGTTTCCCTCGACGAATGGCCAGCGACATCGACCCCGCAATGAGGCCCAGCCCGATCAGCGCAACACGGTTATAGGCGGCCATCAGCGGACCCCTTTGAATGTGCCAATGACATGCACCACGCGGCGGCATGCGGCCTCGTCACCGACGGTGATCCGCAGGCAGTTCGGCAGGCCATAGCCCCCCACACGGCGCACGATGATCCCATCATCCTTGAGCGCGGCATCGCAAGCGGCGGCCTCTTCCTCGGAGGTAAAACGCGCCAGAATGAAGTTCGCAAAGCTCTCATCGACCTGCACACCCATTTGGATCAGGGCATTGGACAGCCACTCGCGCCATTTGGCATTTTCGGTTCGGCAACGTTCGACAAAGGCGGCGTCGCGCACGGCGGCCTCTGCGGTCGTCAACTGCGTCTCGGACAAGTTGAACGGCTGACGCACGCGGTTCAGCACATCAATGATGTCCTTTGCCGCATAGGCCCAGCCGATCCGCAAACCGCCTAGACCGTAAATTTTAGAGAACGTGCGGGTCATGATCACGTTCGGATATTGCTCCACCAACGCCGCACCGCCATCAAACCCATCCACAAATTCAGTGTAAGCGCCATCGTGAACGAACAGCACATCGGACGGCAGACCTTCGATCAACCGCACAAGCTCTGCCTCGGTCAGCATCGTGCCTGTCGGGTTTGCAGGGTTCGCGACGAAAACGATCCGCGTGCGATCTGTGACAGCAGCCAGAATAGCGTCCACATCTACACGGCGGTTGTTTTCTTTGACCTCAACAGGGATCGCGCCGACCATCTTGGCGAGGATCGGATACATCGAAAACCCATGTTCGGTGGTGATGATCTCATCGCCAACACCCGCATAACAGGTCGCGATGAACTGGAGCACCTCGTCCGAGCCCGCACCGCAGATCAATTGATCGGGCGAGAGGCCATAGATTTCACCAATCGCGGCCCGAAGGCTCGCGTGGTCGGTCGAGGGGTACCGATGCAAGTCCTGAGCGCTGCGGGTAAAAGCCTCGCGCGCTTTGTCGGAAAACCCATAAGGGTTTTCATTCGACGACAGCTTGAGCACGTCGGATTTACCAGCGACCTTGCTTTCGCCACTGACATACAGTGCGATATCCATGATGCCGGGTTGCGGTTTTGGCGTCTTGGTCATGTTCTGCCCTCGGGTTGTCGGACCTTCCATAACGATGGTTTTGACCCGTTTCCAGAGCACAGATCGACACGGGTGAAATAGCTGCCCGATTTCAGGCGGCATGTGGCAGATTGATCGGCTATAACCGGGACATGTTATTCAGTTTGCCAGACCCAGATACACTCTACGACGCGCTTGTGGCGCGGGACGCATCCTATGATGGGCGCGCCTATGTGGGGGTAACGTCGACAGGCATTTTCTGCCGCCTGACCTGCCCCGCGCGCAAACCTTTGCGCGAGAACTGTCGGTTCTTTGCGACAACGGCAGAGTGCATCGCAGATGGGTTCCGCCCCTGCAAACGCTGCCATCCCATTGGCACGAGCGCGGAGGCTGACCCAGTGATCGCCCGACTATTGGCCGCGATCGACGCCGAGCCCGATCGACGCTGGACCGAGGGCGATGTGGAGGCGATGGGATTTGACACTTCGACCGTGCGGCGGTTGTTTCGGCGACAATTCGGCATGACGTTTATTCAAATGGCACGACAAAGGCGGATGAGAATGGGTGCAAAGACACTGGCCGAAGGCGGCAAAGTCATTGAGGCGCAGCTGGACGCGGGTTTCGACAGCCCATCGGCCTTTCGTGCGTCATTCGCGAAACTGCTGGGCGTTGCCCCGTCCGAGATGCGAACGGATGCGGCGTTGCGGGCTGATTTCATCGACACGCCATTGGGCGCTATGATCGCCGTCAGCGATGCCAAATCCTTGCGGATGCTCGAATTCCCCGAACGCAAGGGGCTGTCCGTGCAGCTAAAGCGCATCTTTGAAACCGCGAAAGGATCAATAGGTTTTGGTCGGTTCGAGGCGACAGATCAGGTGACCGAAGAATTGGGAGATTTCTTTGCGGGGAAACGATCCACCTTCGACGTGCCCCTCGCGCAAAACTACGGAACGCCGTTCCAGCGTGAAGTCTGGGAGGCACTTCGCCAAATCCCCGCAGGCGAGACACGCAGCTACGGACAACTCGCCGCAGAGATCGGGCGACCGACCGCAATGCGCCCCGTGGCTTCGGCCAATGGTGCGAACCAAATCGCGCTCGTCATTCCGTGTCACCGCGTCATCGGAGCGGATGGAACACTCACAGGCTACGCGGGTGGTCTATGGCGAAAACAAAAACTGATCGAAATCGAGCGCCAGTTTCGGTGACACAAAAAGAAAAAAGGCTGCCCGAAGGCAGCCTTTTCCCGAATATCGGCTAAGAACCAGATTAGTTCTTGGCGTAGAATTCGACGACGAGGTTCGGTTCCATCACAACCGGGTACGGAACGTCCGACAGGCCCGGAGTGCGAACGAAGGTCGCGGTCATTTTGTTGTGGTCAGCGTCGATGTAGTCAGGAACATCACGCTCGGTCAGCTGAACAGCTTCGAGAAGGACGGTCATCTGTTTCGACTTCTGACGAACTTCGATAACGTCGCCTTCTTTAACGCGGTAGGACGGGATGTTTACCGATTTACCGTTAACCAGAACGTGGCCGTGGTTTACGAACTGACGAGCAGCGAACACGGTTGCAACGAACTTTGCGCGGTAAACAACAGCGTCCAGACGGCGCTCGAGCAGACCGATCAGGTTTTCACCGGTATCGCCTTTTACGCGTTCAGCTTCGCCGTAGATGCGGCGGAATTGTTTCTCGGTCAGGTCGCCGTAGTAGCCTTTCAGCTTCTGCTTAGCGCGCAGCTGCAGACCGAAGTCCGAGATTTTCGCTTTGCGGCGCTGACCGTGCTGGCCTGGGCCGTATTCACGCTTGTTTACTGGCGACTTAGGACGACCCCAGATGTTTTCGCCCATGCGGCGGTCGATTTTGTACTTGGCAGACGTGCGTTTGGTCACGGCTGATCTCCTTCGTTATGGTCGACGCCCAGAAGGGCGACTATGAAGGGCGTTGTCCTCTTGGCCGAAGCCATGACAGGAATCCCCTTGCGGGGCCCACCAACACCAATGAATGGGCGGCTTATAGAGGCGACAGCGACAGAGTCAACGCTCTTTTGTCACATAAGCCGACTGTCGTGCCGCAGGATTTCCACTTCGGTGCCCGACAGGACACGACGCGCAAACATACCGTAAGTCTGCGGGTCGCCGCCCAGCTCTGGCATCCGCTGGAAGAGGCGCGACCGATCAGCCTCGTTCAAGTGGGACAAAGCCGCGCTTGCTGGGTGGAAGCTCTCGGTTTCGACCTTATTCGCAAAGACCACTTCATGCTGCGGAAGAAGCATGTGGATATAAGTCACCTCACGAACCGAACGATCCACATAGATCGAATGATCGTTCACCAGATCGCGTGCTGTCACCAGTACCTCATCCGCATTGAACAAGGCGCGCGCACGCGCGCCCTTGAGGATCATGCGGTGATCGGGCGACACCAAAAGGCCTTCGTCTGGGACATCCTTGTCCAAGGCCCCTGCCCGCATCCGGATCGGCGCATAGTGCGGCATCGCGAACAAACGCGCGCCTGTCACACGGCGTGTGCCGATCCAGAGGATTTCCCGACAGCCATTGTCCTTGGTCTGAACCCGATCGCCTTCGCGCAAGGATTCAACGAACCGAGGACCGTGTTCCGTTTGAATGGTCGTCCCAGGGGTAAAACAAATAACACCACCCGGCGCGGCACTGATCTGATCAGGGCGCTCAAGGTCAATGTTATGCGACACGATCCACATCTCGCGATGGCGCGGCGGAATATCCCCGATGAACATCATCAGCGGCGGGCGACCACGGCCCGTCTCGATCAAGGTGACAGTCCAAGTGTCCCGCCCATCCGTGATGCTAAAACTCTTCTCAAAGATTGGGTGATCAGCCTCTACCTCGATCCCGATGGGATCTTTGGTCTCGACCGCCTGCAACATGCGTCGCACCGAATGCGCCGCTCTTTTTCGAATGTCTGCCTCTCCGGTCGCAATACCCAAAGGAAGCACAGAATTCGGGCCATCCACCCGTACTGCGTCCCCAGTCCAGGTCCAAGTCGCCCCCACGCGAAACGCATCGCGCGGCGCGGACCAGAGCCCGTCAATCTCACATTGCGCCCAGGAAATGACAAACGTGCCTAGAAAGCCCGTTTTCATGCCCGTTCTCTGCCTCAGTCTGCCCGCGTCTTTTGTCCCGCGCGGATCTGACATCAAAATAAGCAGGTGGATTCTCGCGAATCAACCCTAAACATGAGAACGCGTTAACTTTTTACTTAGAAGTTGAAATTTAGCTTCAGCGAACCGACGACTTGGCCTTCTTCTTGACCGACGTATTCTTCGGACAGGTAAGTTGCGCCGTAATAGAATGAAATCTTAGGCGCGATTTGCCAGCTAAGGCCCGCACGAAGGCGATAGCGGGTGTCTTCAGCCTCAACGCCAAAGCTGGAGGGGAAGTAGATGCTATCTCCGATAATCGCGTAATCGGCTCCCAAAAGGAACGCGAGCCCGCGGTTATGAGAATCCGCCAGTTTGAACCGCTGCCCCGTGACCGGATCACGGCCATGCGCCACATCAACGGCCACATCCCCGAATTGGAAGTCAGCACCAACGCGGATCAAATCCTCTGCCCCATACTGCCCTTCAACGAACGGGCGCAGGTATGAATGGCCAAAGTCGATTTCGCGGGCGATTTCGGTCGTAAGGGTCGGATAGACGCCATTCGCAATTTGGTTTGCTTCGACTGAGGCCGCGATTTCAGGGGCCCCGACGCGGTCGTGGAAATTCCGCTGAAACTCCATCATGCCCGTTTGCGGACCGACGACGACAATGTCCGTGCCCACACTGATTTCCAGATCGCTGATTTCATAGTGGGTATGTGCCCCGACCGACAAAATGCCCGCATAGGCGCGGTCGGCGGACTTTGCACCATTCAGGTTTCGCGGCGCGATAACTTC